>CAZRNT010000124.1:0-2326 GCA_964601525.1 uncultured Erysipelothrix sp. | reverse complement strand
AAAGAATAATATAGAAAAACACCCTAATAATATATAGTCTCAAATTTACAGAAACATAGATTTTTAAAAACTAGTTAAAAATTAAAAAATGAATCTAAAAAAATTATTACTTAACTTCTAGATAACAAAAATGGATTCATCCTGATTTCGCTTTTTAGGACGGTAATCATTACAAAAAGAGGATAAAATTAAGATATTAAGGACTTTCTTAAGATAAGTGCCATTTTCCGCTAAGCCTTACAAAAAAGGCTTAAAAAGTGTATAATATTAAAGCGGTTTGCTTAAAAGGATGGGGTAAAGTGAACATTGACTTGTATAAAATGCCAATAAAAACTGCTATGTTAGTTTTTCCTTTTTTAAGTCTTTTATTTACCTTTCCATATATGATTTATCAATATCGAAAAAATGGTGCAATCATTCTTTGGAGATCTATTGTAATCTATGCATTTATTTACTATTTATTAAATGTATATTTTTTAGTGGTCTTACCACTTCCAAGTCGTCATTTAGTCTCGACGATGACAGGTCCTAAGTATGATTTAAAACTGTTTCATTTTATTTCAAATTGGAAAGCAGTACCAGGTTTTAGTTTTAGGCAAATAAGCACTTGGAAACTCTTATTAAAAGAACATAACTTCTGGGAACCTGTTCTAAATATAATTATGACCATTCCATTTGGAGTGTTCCTTCGATATTATTTTAAAAGAACATGGTATGAAACGATTATATTATCTTTTTTACTTTCGCTTTTCTTTGAGTTAACCCAATTAAGTGGACTATATGGTATTTATTCAAGACCATATCGTTTGTTTCAAGTAGATGATTTATTCTTGAATACACTTGGAGGTTTAGTAGGTTATATCAGTACGCCTATATTCGTCTTTTTATTCCCTACACGAGAAGAAATAGAAAATAAAAATGCGAAGAAGCAAGGTGAAATTTCACTCATTAGAAGAAGTCTCGCTTTTATAATCGATTGGGGCATTATTGGAATACTCGGACTTTTAGGAAGTAAAAAATATTACGGGACTATCTATTTAAGTAAGATGTTAAAAGAGCCTGTGTGGTATTTTAAAAAAGTACTTATGAGACCAGATGTTTATGTAATGACAATTATTTTAATTTTAATTTTCTTTGTCTTAGTACCTTTTATTACAAAAGGTTACACAATAGGTAAAGGAATCGTGAAAATTAAGATAATTGATAGCCGAAATAATGGTAAACCAAAGTTCTGGCAATATTTAGTAAGAAGTTTAAGCTTTTATCTCTTTGTGACAGTATTTTACCTAATAGTCTATATCCTTTTCTTCAAAGTAGGATATGATGTGATTAGTAAAGATATGCTGTTTATCATCATATTTTTAAGTTCTATACTAAGCTCATTTATCTTTTACGACTTAGTATATTACTTCACAGCAAATGGTAAATTCACAAACGAAAGATTAAGTAAAACAGAGCTTGATGCATTCTAGATCACTAAGATGATATTTACTATCAAAAATGGTATAATATCAGTGAAAATAATGTGAAAGTTTAAAGATTAGATTCAGGGGGGCGCTTTATGCCAGAAATGACTGAGACAACAGTAGAAAGTAATAAAACAATTATAGAGAAAAAAAACATTAATAACTATGAGTATGTTAAACCGATCTTAGGTTGTATTTTAACCTTACTATTTGCAATACCAATATTGCTAATAGTTTTTTTATTTGGAATAATTGTGAAAATTGACTCGCATGGACCAATGTTTTATACGCAAGAACGTGTGGGTAAAAATGGAAAGGTCTTCAAAATATATAAACTAAGATCAATGGTAACCAATGCTGAAGCAAACGGCGAAAGCAAATGGGCAGAAAAAGATGATCCTCGAATTACTAAGGTTGGAAAATTCATACGTAAAGTAAGAATTGACGAACTTCCTCAATTTCTTAATATTCTGAAAGGTGATATGGCACTTATAGGACCAAGACCAGAACGTCCTGACCTAACAGAAGAATTCGCCAAACAAATACCCGACTTCAAACAGAGACTTCTTGTTAAACCTGGAATAACTGGTTTAGCACAAGTTAATGGTGGCTATGACCATACACCCGAAGAAAAACTATCTTACGATAAAGTGTATGTACAAAATTTAAGCTTCAAACAAGACTTGATGATTTTCTTTAAAACAATAAGGGTAGTTTTAACAGGTTATGGAGCTCGTTAACTTGTTTAAAATAACGGAGATTCTTAAAAAGGAGTAAAAATAATGAAAAACAATAAAGAAAAAAAAGTTAAATTAGGTTTTTTTATCCATACTTTAGGTCGTGGTGGTGCAGAGTTAGTA
>CAZRNT010000123.1:0-3070 GCA_964601525.1 uncultured Erysipelothrix sp. | reverse complement strand
TCATGGCTGAAACACAACATGCGATTCCGTAGTCATCACCAAAGTTAGGTCTCATAACATCATCATTTTCATATTGTAAAGCACCTGTCTCAATTGACATTTTTGCACAATATTTTTTGAATCCGATTGGTAAATCATCTGACCATAAGATTGTCATATTAGGTTCTGGTGCAGGTCCTAAGTTTGTTAATGTGTGTAAGTAACGGAATGATGATTTAGTTACTAATGAACGTCCATCTTCACCCATACCACCTATTGATTCAGTTACCCATGTTGGATCCCCAGCAAATAAGTCATCATATTCTGGAGTTCTTAAGTGACGAGCTAAACGTAATTTCATAATGAATTGATCAATATATGATTGAGCTGTTTTCTCATCGATAACACCATTTGCTAAGTCTCTTTCGATATAAACATCAATAAATGTTGATGTTCTACCTAAACTCATAGCAGCTCCGTTATTTTCTTTAATTGCTGCCAAGTAAGCAAAATATGTCCATTGGATTGCTTCTTGAGCATTGACTGCTGGCTCACCAATGTCAAATCCGTATTTCGCAGCCATTGATTTGATCTCTGCTAATGCTCTAATTTGCTCACTTACTTCTTCACGTAATTGAATTGTTTCTGAAGTAATATTTGTAATTTCACTTAAGTCTTTTTTCTTTTCTTCGATTAAATAATCAATACCATAAAGTGCTACACGACGATAGTCACCAATGATACGTCCACGACCGTATGCATCTGGTAATCCTGTTAGTAGACCAGTTGTACGGTATTTACGAATTTCAGGTGTATATGCATCAAAAACCCCTTGATTATGTGTTTTTGTATATTTATGGAAGAATTCATTTGTTTTCTCATCCATTTTACGATCATAAATATCTAAAATGTTATCAACTAAACGAATACCACCATAAGGGTTAATAATACGTTTTAAAGGTGCATCTGTTTGTAAACCAACGATGTCCTCTTTTTCTTTAATAATATAACCTGGTTCAAAGTTATCAATTCCAGAGATTGCTTCCATTTCTATATCAAGAACACGTACTTTTGATTCCTCTTTAAGTAATTCTAAACTACGAGTCCAAAGTGCATCAGAATTCTCACTGATACCTTCTAAGAAACTGTCATCACCATCATATGGTGTATAGTTCTTTTGAATAAAATCTCGGACATTGATTTCCTCTTGCCATTGTCCCTCTTTAAAACCTTCCCATGCTTTTTTCATACTGCCATCTCCTTTACATGCAAATTCTATCAAACAAAGACTACAAATTTAGAATTATTTTGATATTTTTCTATCAAAGTGCTTAAGATGATAAAATTGTTTCAAATAGCATCATGAATTTTAGACGCAAGTTTATTTCGTTCTATTTTTCACAAAGTTTTATATTTATGTGAGTATACGCTTTCATTGATTGCTTCATTCATAACAATCTTATATACTTATATCATAGAAAAGGAGGCACGCTATGGACAATCATACACAGTTTTTATCACAATATATCCCATTCGTTGATTTTCTTGCAGAAATTCTTGGAAGGAATTCAGAAATCGTCTTACATAACTTAAAAGACCTTGATTCTTCCATAATTGCCATTCGTAATAATCATATTACAAAGCGGCAAGTAGGTGATCCTGCAACAGATTATGTTTTGAGAATGATTCAACAAGGGATCGATCATAAAAAAGACTATTCAATCAATTATCGTGACATCTCCAATCGAAATAATCAGAAAATTAAATCGGCATCTCTATATCTTAGAAATCATGGAGAAATTGTAGGTATGATTTGCGTCAATACAGATGAAACTCTTTTTGAAGAATTGGAAAAATCAATCGATGCTCTAGAATTACTTTTGGGAACCTATCAAAATAATCGTGATAAGAATAAAGTTTCCAAAGAGACCGTCTCCAGATCTGTTGAGGAAATGGCCGATAATATTGTAATGGAACTGGCAATTAATAAAGGAATCTCCATTAATCAATTTAAACAAGAAGATAAATATGATGCAATAGAAAAATTATTTGACAATGGATTTTTTCTATTAAAAGGAGCTGTACCTGAAGCTTCCAAAGTATTAAAGATTTCTGAACCAACAGTGTATCGCTACCTCCAAAATATTAAAGGTAAATAAACGATCAATATTTCTTAGATAAGAAAACCTTCAAACTTAAGAATAAGCTTGAAGGTTTTTATTTATTATTCAATTGTTTCTCGCCACATTTTAGCACCAAGAGAATTTAATTTTTCATCAATTCCATCATATCCACGATCAATATGATAAATCTCACTGATTTCAGTTACACCCTCTGCCATCAATGCTGCAACAACCATACTTGCTCCACCACGCAAATCAGTTGCTTCAACTTTGCTAGCAAACAGATTTTTAGGTCCATGAATTATTGCTTGAGATGGTACCACTTGAATATCAGCACCCATTCTTTGTAATTCCTCACAATGCTTAAAGCGCTCACGATAAATAGTTTCTTTAATGGTTGAAGCACCATGTGCCTGTGTTAATAAGCTTGTTAGTGGCTGTTGGAGATCAGTTGCGAAACCTGGATAAGTTTGCGTTGTAATATCAATAGCCTGTAGATTTTTTGAAGTTCTAACTCTGGCATAATCAACACCTACTTCAATATCTGCTCCCATTTCTATAAGTTTAGAAATTAATGATTCTATATGTTGTGGAATAATGTTTTTAATCGTTACATCATCCGCCATTGCGACAGCCATTATCAAATATGTTCCTGCTTCGATTCGATCGGGTATAATTTCATGAGGATGTCCGGTTAACTTTTCAACACCTTCGATAGTAATAACACTTGTTCCGGCACCCCGAACATTGGCTCCCATATTATTTAAAAAGTTAGCTACATCAATAATTTCTGGTTCTTTCGCAGCATTTTCTATAATCGTTTTTCCTTCAGCAAGAACTGCGGCTAACATAATATTAATCGTCGCTCCAACTGATTGAAAATCAAGATATATTTTTGCTCCAGTTAATTTATCGGCTTTGATTTCATAATAACCGCCTTTATAAATAACTTCAGCACCTAATGCTTC
>CAZRNT010000122.1:0-3072 GCA_964601525.1 uncultured Erysipelothrix sp. | reverse complement strand
CTTCTGTTAAGAACTTATCAATAGGGCCTTTTAATGACTCATCTTCCATAACATCAGGAAGTAAATTTGCATTCAGTAAAAACGCTTGAATTTTATCATCTTCTAAATCCTTGGATAAATCTTGGACGTTATCATAATTAATAAATTTTATCTTATCGGAAAATTCTGATAGAACTTGTTCGTGATGATTTGCCCTTACTCCATAAAAACCAATTGCTTTTATGGCCGAATCAAAACCTTCATAAGAGACAAGATCATAATCTACTAATTCGTATTTTTCAACAGGAGATAATTTATTAATTTCCAATTGAGAACTAATAAAATAAAGGGAAACAAACACTATAGAAAGCGCAGTGAAAAAACGCCATATACTTTTTTTACTAATTATTAAAATTAGCATTGCTGCCATAGTAATGAGCGATATAATTATTATTCGATGTCTTAATGGAATATATTCACTAAAAAACAAAGCTACAAATAAAATAATAAAGCTGCTTATTAATGAAATCATAGCCAAAATATATTTGTTTTTTTCTTTCATAATTAAAACTCACTTTCACAAATTTTCCCACTATTTCACATAAAAAAATCTTGGTTTCCCAAGACTAATTTATAATTACTTAACTTCGTCTCGATTCACACGATGTGGAACCTTCCACTCTCCAGTTTGTGGATCTTTTGATAAAGTTACTCTAGGTAATTTATAATGTGTACGACGTTTATTTTTTCTTGATTTCGATGTGCGTCTTTTTGGAACTGCCATCATCTCACCTCCAATTAATCAATTTCAATATCTTTTAATTTTGCAAGTCTTGGATCAATTTCTCTACTCTTCTCTTCAAGATAGTCTTCCTCACTCATAACAAGCCAACCGTCACCTTTTGGATACTCAGTTAATTCTGGATCAATTAACTTCAAAGGAATCTCTGCAAGTATTGCACCAAGTATATATGGATCAAGATCAATTTCTTCATCTTGCACATATATAGTCTCTTCATCTTCTTCATCAGGTTCATAAAATGAAAATACTTCATTAAGCCTGACATTGAAAAGATGTGAGAGCGGTTTTAGTGTTATAGCACACGGAACTATCATCTCACCACTGATATCTATATCAACAGTTAAACGACCATCATGACGATCGTAGTAAGCATAGCCACCTGCATGAATATCTTTTAAATCATTGCATCGCGGATGTTCTTCTAGTTCAATCTCTAAATCTTCATCAATTTCAATATTTGTTGAAGCAGATTGTTCTAGCTCAAAGCGTAAAAACTTCATAATCTCACCTTGCTTTTTAATGCTCTTTAATTATAGAGAAAAGATACTTGAATGTCAAACGTTTATATAAGCTTTATGACAAAAGAAAAAAGCCTATTATAATGTGGCTTTTTTCAAATTATTTATAAGGGGAAAGAATATCTGCATAATAACATTTTATTAATTATTCACAAGGGGATATGAATATAGGAGAAGAGGTTATTATCCAGTGTAAGAGATATCTCTTACATGCATATAATACAAAATAAATGTGTGCAGAGTTTCCGTATTCAATGTTAAATTATGTGATTGATTGTTTCCTCATACACTTTTTTAAGTTTCTCTTGACTAACATGAGTATAAATCTGTGTTGTACTTAAAGACTCATGCCCTAACAAGGACTGCACAACCCTTAGATTTGCACCATTATCAAGTAAATGGGTCGCAAAACTATGTCGCAACATATGAGGATGTACCTTCTGCCTTAATCCCGCTTTCTTTCCCTGCATATCCAATGCATACTGGATGCCACGTGCCGTTATTGGATTGCCCCTTGCGTTCACGAACACAAAATCATGTTCAAGTTGATTCATCAATTCAGGCCTAATACTATTTAAATAATCCTTTATACGATCAATAAGCTCAGGATAAAAGAATGCAAGTCGTTCCTTGCTTCCTTTACCATGAACCAAGATAAGTCGTTCATTGAGATTGATATCGTTTACTTTCATATCCACAACTTCACTAACACGAAGTCCGGATGCATACATCAACTCGAACATTAAACGATTTCTTTTACCTAAAAGATCATCATCACATGATAAAAATAGATCGTCAAGCTCTTGACGCATTAAAAAACTCGGTAATTTTTTATCAGTATTACGAACTTTCACTTGCTTAAATGGATTATTTTTTGCACCATAATTCATTTGGAGAAACTTAAAAAACGAACGAAGTGCTGAAACTTTTCTCGCAATTGTTGATGGTGACAAAGATAATGAGTAAAGTTCATTTAAATACTCATATGCAATAGATACATTCGCATCTAAAAGATTCATATCCTCAAAATATTCTATAAATTGTAAGATATCTCGATAATATGCTTCCGCTGTATGTTCTGAGCCAGTATTTGTTAAACTTTGCTGTTTAATAAATTCATCTAAATAGCTTTTTGAATTCTTCAATTTCACCAAGACTCCTTTGTGCCATGGCTTCTCGATCTTTCAAACTATCAGCCACAATTCCAAAATTTATGTTCATTGGTTGAAAGCGATGAGGATTTGCTGAAGCAATATATTGTCCCAGCGCCCCAATCATGGTTTTGTTTGATAAAGAAATAATTTCATTGTTTTTTAGTTCTTGATGAAGATTTAACGCTGCATAAAGACCACTTGCTGCCGATTCAACATATCCTTCTATTCCACTCACCTGACCGGCAAAGAAAATATGGGGATGATCTTTGCTTTGGAAGTTCTTATTCAAAATCAATGGTGACTTTAAATAAGTATTGCGATGCATTACACCATAGCGGACAATGTCGACATTTTCTAAACCAGGAATCATTTGAATAATTCTTTTTTGATCGCCCCACTTTAAACGTGTTTGAAAACCCACTAAGTTATAAAGTGATGCAGCGGCATTATCTTGCCTTAATTGCACAACTGCGAAAGGTCTTTTCCCATCTTCTTTTTCAAGACCTACTGGCTTCATTGGACCAAATAACATAGTCTTGAATCCTCGTGAAGCCATTTCTTCAATAGGCATACACGCTTCAAACACCTTCACATCTTCAAATTCACGCATCGGTGCTTG
>CAZRNT010000121.1:1068-3161 GCA_964601525.1 uncultured Erysipelothrix sp. | reverse complement strand
TATCTGTGGATGCCAAGATCTCCTGTCCTTCTTTAGAAATTATGAAATCATATAAGAGCTTTCCATTTTCTTGATTTGGTGAATCTTTTACAAGAGCAATTGGACTTGAAACAACAACCATATCTTGGTCTGGATAAGTGAATCGAATACGTGATCCATCTTTTTCCAATGTTTGAGTTACATAGTCAACTCCGATAGCTGCTTTATATGCATTAGCCGCAACTTTTGTATGAGCTGACGTTGTTCCTGATTCTAACTCAGTACCTTGTTCTTTCAATTGTTTAAAGAAGTCTAAACCATATTCAGGGTGATTCATTAATCCTGCTACAAGATAGAAAGTTGTTCCCGACTCACCTGGATCCGTCATAACAATTTGATCTTTAAATTCTGGTTTTAATAAATCTTTCCATGTTTTAGGGATATTAGCTTCATCAACATTATCTTTATTGGTTGCTAATCCCATAACAACTAATCGAGCTCCAACATACATATTATCCGGATCTTTAAATTTATCATTGATAACTTCAGCTTCTTTTGACTCATAAGGTTCTAAAATTCCTTGTTCTTTAAATGTCACGTAGTTTGAAGGATCTCCAATCCAAACAACGTCTGTAGCAATTTGTCCAGACTGAGCTTCAGTTGCCATCTTTGTCGCTACTTTACCTGTTCCTGCTGCATAATAATCCATTTTAATTTCTGGATATTTTTCTTCAAAACCTTTCTTTAAAGCATCTAATTGAGCTTCTTTTAGTGATGAATAAAGCATAACCTTATTACCAGCCTCTGCGTTGCCTTCACTCTCCCCCTCATTTCCTTTTTTACCACAACCGGTAAGTACTAACATTAAAGCCAGTACACTTAAAAGCATCTTTTTTGCTTTCACTATAATTCCTCCCTTTTCTGTATGAATGCACTTACATTGTAGGTAATATAATATCTTATCGGTAGTTCAATTTTTTGATTTCCATCAAAACTCAATATAATGAATGGGCTTTCACATGTGAAAAGTTTATGATAATATTAGTGCGAGGTGAAGATATGAAATTTTTTAAATCAAAACGTTCGTATATGGCAACGACATGGATTTTGAATATGATTATAGTTTTCACCTGTACTTCCGCAATTTTCATTGGTCTAGCAAGCTTTTACTCAAAGAAAAGAGTAGACAGTTTTTTAGATTACAATGAAAAAATGCAAGAAGGAATCCAAGCTATGATCGATCACTCTTTGGATACCGTTCGTTACTCAGCATTTAACACCTTTTATTCTCCCGATGTTGAAAGATTGCGTCAATCTCACGATCTTAATAACTATGAAACGATTCAAGGAACACGATCAATTAATGCGCTTGCTAGTACGAATACTTATATTCATTCAGTATATGTATATAACGAAGAAAATAATCAAGTATTTACAACACACTTAGGAACATTATCAGGACATAGTTTCGATGATATTGATGTATTTAATCAAAAATATGACCAACCTACCCCCAGAAAGTTAAAAGTCAACAATAAAGATATTTGGGTTTACACATTAACTTTTAAAGACTTTAAAGAAAAAAACAGCTCATTAGTAGTCAATATTGATGCTAATATGTTCAATAATTCAATTTTTACATCAGAACAAGCTGACGAGTATATTTATATTCCATCAGTTCAAAAAACATTCTTCTCAGAAAATAATGAGAATAAACGTGATATTGATTCATTATCAGAAAACTTATTAAATGAAAGCGGTTATGTTCGACTTCCCAATAAACACCTCTTGTTTTATTCTTCGATGCCTAACTTAGGATGGGTATTTGTAAAAGAAATAGACCAAAGTTTAATTGCTCAATCTGATGCTATGATTTTAAGTTTTAGTTTTATAATTTTCTCAATTATAACAATGATGTTTGCACTACTCTTTCTCAATATAAAAAAAAGATACCACAAACCTCTAAGAAGTATTATTGATGAGTTTAATATTGATGATCATGAAGATGATCGTTTTAACACTGTTTTGCATCAATGGATTGACTCCCAAAAAATCCAAGGATTAAAAATAGAAGAAAATAAAAAACAAAATCTTCTTGAACAAATCATACTTGG
>CAZRNT010000121.1:702-1058 GCA_964601525.1 uncultured Erysipelothrix sp. | reverse complement strand
TGAAACATTAAAAGCTAAAGTCGCGCAACAAATTAAAGATATTGACACTGAAATTAAATTTGAACAAGGATTCTATATGACCTTATTTAAAAGTAATTTCTTTTTAATCGACAATTTTGGAAAATTCATGAAAGATATTCCTTATGAAATTGTTTTCTTAGATAAATACACTATTGTTTTTACTCAAGAACTGAATAAAAATCATTTCTTTAATATGAGTGAGTCTCTACAGATTTCAATCATTCAAAGTCGTCGATATTTAGTTCAAGATGCTAAGTTTGGCTTTGATAATCTAAAAGAGATTGATAATTTAAGCTTCATGAATCCTAGCTTGCTGTATCGCGATGAGTCAAATC
>CAZRNT010000121.1:0-692 GCA_964601525.1 uncultured Erysipelothrix sp. | reverse complement strand
TCTCCACTGATCTCGATCAGACTATTGAATATGAAAGCAACTTTCTACAATCATTATTGAGAACAGAGCAGCAAGAAGCATGGACAGCACTAAATCAATGGTACGATTCATTGAAAAATGTACGTTATACTTCTATTCTGTTTTTCTATAATAAATTATTTGTACGATTAAGAATCTTAATTGCGGAAGAATTACCAGATGAACCAATTATTTCGATTCGTGAGTTTGAAGAAAGATTAAGAAATACTCAGGATATAAAGATCATTAATCATTATATCGAACATCTTGCTTATCGATATTTAGAACATTATGAAAGTCAAAGAGAAAGTAGAATTTTATCTCTTATTGACAAGGTAAAATCCTACATTGATCAAAATATCTGTGACCCCAACTTCTCTACTAATTGCGTTTCAGATGAATTTGATTTGAGCTCAACTCATTTAAGTAGACTATTTAAAACATACGAGACATTCTCGGTTAGTGAATATATAACAATTTCAAGGCTCGAGAGAGCTTGTAATTTATTAATTAATACTGATGACTCCATTAAAAAAATATCAAAAGATTGCGGGATTATTAATACACCTTATTTTTATACAGTCTTTAAAAAACATTTCGATTGCTCTCCAAGTCAATACCGCAAAAAGAATAAAATAAAATCTAATAGCTAATTATAATTTTTCCAATTTTTT
>CAZRNT010000120.1:0-3184 GCA_964601525.1 uncultured Erysipelothrix sp. | reverse complement strand
CAAAAATCATGAACTTAGACTTGTAACCCCTTTCTAAAAAAAACTTATCATGACAGAGAAGAATTTTTAATACTTTATTTGTGGTAATTATTTTCATAATGTTCAAACAATGTGAAAAAGCACTACCTAAGCCTTATTATTAAGTTTTTAAATAAACGAAAATAATTTTCATACTTGTATTTGTTGAAAATGATGACTATAATGGCAACGAAAGGATGATTATATGAAACTCAATATGCCATATAACATTGATAAATATCAATTTAGAGAAGGCGCATTAATCAAAATAATTAACATCATCAAAAAACAAGAAACAAGTAAAAAAAATCAAGTACTTTTTTTTGGCGATTCATTAATTGAAGGTATTCCCCAAAACTATCCAGTAACCATTAATGGAATCAGCGGTATTAGCAGCGAAGTTATGGAACATCTTTTAGATGAATTGGTTGTTAAATTCCAACCAAGCCATGTTTTCTATCACATAGGAACCAATGACCTTGGCGGAACAACTATGAAAAGCCCACGCGATATTGCCTGGAGCATAACTAGAATAATGTTAATATTGGAACAATGTCTTCCTGATACTAAATTCTACGTTATCTCAACTTTACCATGTATCGATGATCTAGAAAGTTACAAAGCAACAGGAAAAGGAATTAGAAGCAACGATCTTGTTACTATTCTTAATAAAGAAATACAAGAACACATTGTTCATACAAAAGCACAATTCATCGACCTTAACAAACACATGACTAACAATGATGGTAGTGTTAAAAAAGAATTTTATACCGATGGTTTACACATAACAGAAGAAGCTTATCACTATCTAGCCGACATTATCAAATCAATGAATATACTATAAAAAAACCGAGTAATTACACTCGGTTTTGCTAATTTCTTTTTAACTTTTGAAGCACTAATAGTAAAAATGCAAATATCAATAAAATACCAGATACTAGGAAACTAGAAGATGGATTCTTACTATAAACAAAGGAAGTTATTAACGCTCCTAATATTTTCCCTAACATCAATAAAGCATTGTAAAGACCTGTTAATTGATTACCACTTTTCTGATCTGTCTTATATGTCATTACCAGATTTTGTTGTAATGGAATCATAACAGTATTTAAACCAAACCATACTAAGGATGTCTTAAGGAATACATCACTAATTTCAATACCCTTAGCAAAAACTGCAATTAATCCCATAGCCAAGATTACAAATGGTAAGAGTTTAGCTTCCGTACCCATACCTTTTTGTTTCTTTCGCCAAATTACAATCAAATTCAATCCAACTGCAAATAAACCTACAATTGCTTTGATATTTCCATTTACACTAGGCGGAAAATCAAAGATATCTTTAATATAATAATTGAAACTTTGGTCATAAAGCGTGACCGCAATAGAGCTTACTAAAATCGATAAAAACAAATACTTTGTAAACCCTAAGAAATATTTAGAACTTGATTGGAGAACTTTAAATGGATTTGAACTTTTAAGCATCGACATTTCAAATTCCTCTTCGATATTCTCATATCGACCTAAAACAAAATAAAACAATAAACCCATAACAATATGTAAGGTCATTTGTGTAAAGAAAGTTAAATAGATTGAAATATCACCTATTTTTCCACCAATAAAAAATCCTAAAGCAGCTCCAACACTAATGATAATTGAAGAAATGGTGATATAACGAGACTGCTCCTCAACCTTTGCCTCATTGATAATATAGGTCATTAACCCTACTTGGAATCCTCCAGCAAAAGCACCTGCTAAAAAGCGAGCAAGATAGATTGTTAATTCATTAGGCGCATAGGCAAAAAGAATTTGTGCCAATCCATAACCTATTGATGAAATCATCAATATTCTTGTCTTCTTTAATCCATTGGCTAAATTTGACCATATTAACGCAAAGAAAAAATTGGTCGCAGACATGGCCGCAAAAGAAATACCAAAAACATGAGGGCCTAAGTCTAAACTTTTCAATAAACTGGGTGTGACAGGATGTCCTAAATTCATTCCAATAGTAAGAAGTAAATTAAAGACAACAAATACCTTCATTATATTTTTTTCAATAAATTGATTCATAAAATCCTCCAAACGATATAAAAGTAGGCCTTAGCCTACTTTTTATTTTATTTCTTTACCCAAAGTTTTTCTGGATAAGTTCCATCACTTTGAAGCTTTTCAAATGTACTTAGTACAAGTGGCTTATCTTCTTGATACGTTACACCAAACCAACGATCTGGTGTCTCTAGTATTTTAACATTTAATTTACCTTCTTCAATTAAAGCGCCCACATCATTTGGTAACAATGCTTCAGCTTTCATCGGATTCTTTTCTACATCTTCTTTTAAGAATCTTTCAAACTTACTTTCCATTTTATCAAAGATTGCAGGTGTGAATCCCCAGAAGTTCATAGAGACTAAGCTACCCTCAGGTAAAACAGCATCTCCAGCAACTACTTGATCACCATCACGCTTAATTCCGTCAGTTTCCACAATCTTATGTAGGTAACCATCTTTACCTTCACAAACACCTCTTGTAACAGTTCCATGATCAGTTAATGTCTTCTCGACAACATATCCCATCATTGAAGCGTTCTCATCACTTACCTCATTATTTAAGAATTGAGCCATTTCAACAAATGCTTGTTTACCATAATAGTCATCAGCGTTTATGATTGCGAAAGGTCCTGAAACCTTATCTTTTGCACTTAATAATGCATGAGTTGTTCCCCAAGGTTTTTCTCTTCCTTCAACACCTTCAAACCATGAAGGTACATCATTAATAGATTGGAAAGCATACTCAACATCAATAAAAGGTCTTAACTTCGCAACTAATTCTTCTTCAAAGATTTCCTCATGCTCTTCACGAATAATTAAAACAAGCTTTTTAAAACCTGCCTCAATCGCATCATGAATTGAAAAATCAATAATAGCCTCACCATTCAAACCAAATTTATCAATTTGCTTTAAACCACCATAACGACTACCCATTCCTGCAGCTAAAATTACTAAAGTTAAATCTTTCATAGTTCCTCCTCTATACAACTGTTTTAATTGTATCATAATTTAAAATGAATTAAAGAGATGGCTCTTGATTTTTATCTTTATATTAAGTATCATAGGTATGCATGCCGCCATAGTTCAATGGTAAAATAGAGCAATGGTAATGCTCAGTTC
>CAZRNT010000119.1:0-3186 GCA_964601525.1 uncultured Erysipelothrix sp. | reverse complement strand
GCCGCCAATGCTTTGAGGGGATGTAAAGCATTACAATCTTATCGATTGCATGATAAATAATATCGTATATTTGCTTGAATGTAAACAGTTTTAATCAAATTCTTTCATTTTTTTACCATTTTGCATAATTTGTGCATTTTGGGAAGAAATTGAGAATGCGAGCTCCATCTTCTTCTACAATGACAAGATCTTCGATACGTATTCCACCTATTCCTTCAAGATAAATACCTGGTTCAATTGAGAAGCACATCCCTTCTTTAATCACTGTATTTGAACTTTGTGATACATCTAATACTTCGTGAACTTCTATACCAACGCCATGTCCTGTTCGATGAACAAATTGATCTTTATATCCATGTTTCTCAATGACGGATCTTGCTGCATAATCTACATCAGATAAGAGTGCTCCTGGTCTTATTGCTTTTATAGCTGCTTTGTTTGCTTGAAGAACTATTTCATAAATTTCTTGCATTTTATGTCCTTGCTTTGGGAAAAAGCATCGTGTCATATCGGATGCGTATGATTGATAATGTCCTCCCATATCAACAAGTACATAGTCATCTTTTTTTAGTTTTCTATCAGAGGGCATTCCATGGGGGTCAGCACTGTTTTCAGAAAAAAGAACAATTGGAGTAAAACTAACGCCTAGTGGATCATTAGCTTCATGGAGCTTATAGATGCTCTCAGCAATTTCTTTTTCACTTTTTCCTACTTCGAGTAAATCTTGTACTTTTTTCATGATTTCATCGTTTAATTCTGATGCTTTAGCAAGCTTTTCAATTTCATTTTTGTTTTTGATTGCACGGATGCTGTTAATGCAATTGGAAATATCTAAAAATTTATATGATTTATTGATAAAAGGCAAAAGAAATCTAGCGGGCATATTTCCGTCGACTCCTATAAGATCATTGCTAAGATATTGTTCTACTAAATCTAATGGGTTTTCATGGTCTTCAAAAAAAACTGTGTTTATATTTTTAGGATGATTAAAAAGTTTATTGATAAATAAAATAGGTTCTTTTCCTTTTTGAATTAAGAGTGCAATAAATCGTTCACCTACATCATATTTCTCGTCTATAAAATATTGTATATTATATTTGTCGTAGATAAGAGCTTGGTCTACAGTCATTTTTTCTTCTAAGTTTCTTATTTTTTGATTCATAGTCTTCCTCCTTATTATTATAATGGTAGCATATTTATGCATGTATTTAATGATTATGTTAAAATATAAGTGAAAGGGCGATATTATGAAAGAAAATAAAATAGAACAAACAATCATAATTACTGGAAATGCTGCAGAGGCACGTTTTCAGATTATAATACCACCTTTTAGACCAATTAATATGTTTGAGTTAGAAGATGATTTTGAGAATGTGGTTGATGAGATTGAATTAAAGGTGGCTAATGAAGAGATGGCTTCTGCTATTATTCATTTTATTACTGCATTTAAAGATTCGATTGAAAGTGAAGAGGTTGTTCCTTTATTAGACTATTTTATTAGTAAAAATATTAAGGGCATGGAGCCTTCAGATATGAATTTGGTATTCCAGGCTCTTCGTGAATATATTCACTATTCAAACGACAAAAATCGTTTAATGCATTAACTAATTACAAGTCAAGTTTGACTTGTTTTTAATTTGTTTCATATCACTTGAAATGGATAATATTTGCGCTTAAGATATAGAAGGAAGCGAGGTAGTGCATGAGATATTTAATTAATAAGTCGACAAATCCTTATTTTAATCTAGCGTTGGATGAATATGCTATGAGACATATAGATATTGATGAAGACTTCTTTTTTTTATGGCGTAATGAGCCGGCAGTTATCATTGGAAAAAACCAAAATACCGCTGAAGAGATAAATCAAAAATTTATTGATGACAATGGTATAAAGGTTGCTCGTAGAGTATCTGGTGGTGGGGCAGTTTATCATGACTTAGGAAACTTGAATTTCACATTTATTATTAATGTGGATGATCCTGGTAAAGTTAATTATAAAAAATATGTTCAACCAATCATTGATGCTTTAAAGGAAATGGGCATTGAAGCGGAGGCTTCAGGTAGAAATGATATTTTAATTGATGGTCTTAAAATATCTGGTAATGCTCAAAGAATGGCAAATGGTAAATTGATGCATCATGGAACATTACTTTATGATGTGAATATCGAAGATATGGTTCAGGCTTTGAATGTTGATCCTGATAAAATTACATCGAAAGGTGTTAAGTCTGTTCGTTCAAGAGTCACAAATATTAAAGAGCATTTACCAAACAGTACAGATATTTTTGATTTTTGGGATTCCTTGCAATATTATCTATCTAATGAAGGAAAAGATAAAGAAATAATATTGTCTGATGAGGAAATTGCGAAAATTGAATTTGAAGCTGAAAATCGATTTGCAACTTGGGATTGGATATATGGTGAGTCACCTGAATTTAATTTAAAGAATAGTCGTCGTTTCCCAGGTGGTAAAGTAGAAATTATGATGGATGTTGATGCAGGTTACATTCAAAATGTTCGTTTTATTGGTGATTATCTTGGTTTAGAAGATGTCGCGTTTGTTGAAGAACGTCTTAAAAATGTAAGATTTAATCGAATGGATGTGGATGCTGTATTATCAACAATTGATTTGCGTACTTACTTTGGAAAAATTAGTAAAGAGGAATTATTGTCCTTAATGTTTGACTAATTGTTAGGATTTGTGCAAATCTCACAATAAAGTTGCTAAATCGTTGAATGCAAGCGTTTTACGTGTTACATTATTAGTGTAATATTGGCTTATAATGGCCTAATATATAGATATAGAAGGGAAATGGATATTTCAATGGCAAAAGTTAAGAAAAACAAAGCACTAGATTTTGCTGCTCACCTGAAATCAGTTGAGAAAAATTATGAAATGGTACAGGTTCTAGATGAAACCGGTAAAGTCGTAAATGAAGACTTAGTACCTGATTTAAAAGATGAGGAGCTTGTTGAGTTATTTGAGAACATGTTATGGTCACGAGCATTAAATGATCGTTCAACAACATTAGCTCGTCAAGGACGTCTTGGATTCTTCGCACCTACAGCAGGTCAAGAAGCAAGTCAACTTGCAAGTCATTATGCATTTGATAAAAATGATATTTTATTCCCAGGATATAGGGATATTCCTCAATTAGTAATGCATGGTCTTCCTTTACATAAGGC
>CAZRNT010000118.1:0-3188 GCA_964601525.1 uncultured Erysipelothrix sp. | reverse complement strand
CGGGCGTGCCAATATATGAAATTAACCTGTTATCTAGTGATAACAGGTTTTGTTATTATAAAAGTGTCTTATATTGAACGAAGATTAAGTGCATGATACACTTAGTATAGAATTGAGTTTTAATTGAAAATATATGAATGCAGGATATGCATTCATTTTTATTTAGGAGGTATTTTATGGAGAAGGCAATAATTATTGGTCTTGAGACGCGTAAAGATATTAGTGGTGAAATGGCTGAGTTATCTCGTTTAGTTGAGGCGGCTGGTGCTGAGGTTGTGGCTGAGGTTGTTCAGAAAAGGGATCGAGAGGATTCGAGGACTTTGTTTGGTCCTGGTAAGGTTGAAGAAATTAGGGATTTGTCGGAGGAACTTGATGTTGATTTAGTTGTTGTGAATCATGAATTGAGTGGTTCTCAGCTAAGGAATCTTGAAGAAGTTATTGAGCGTAAGATCATTGATAGAACGAATTTAATTCTTGATATTTTTGCTGCTCGTGCTCATTCGAAAGAAGGACAGTTACAGGTAAAATTAGCTCAGTTAGAGTATAGATTGCCTAGAATTATTGGTTTTAGTGATTATTTATCTAGAACTGGTGGGGGTATTGGTACTCGTGGTCCTGGTGAGCAGAAATTGGAGACGGATCGTCGACATATAGAAAGAGAAATTCATTCGATTAAAAGGCAACTTAAAACAGTTGAAAAGCAAAGAGAGACAAAAAGAAAGAGAAGAGTGAATTCGAAAATTCCGATTGTTTCTTTTGTTGGCTACACGAATGCTGGGAAGTCTACCTTGATGAATCAATTAATGGCTTCTGAGGAAGAAGTGTTTGTGAAGGATATGCTTTTTGCTACTTTAGATACAAGTTTAAGGAAATCTGTTTTGCCTTCTGGTCAGAATGTTTTATTAGCTGATACAGTTGGTTTTGTTTCGCAATTGCCAACCGCTTTAGTTGAGGCTTTTAAAAGTACATTGGAAGAAATCAAAGAATCTGATTTAATTGTGCATGTTTTAGATGCAAGCAATGAGGATTTAGAGATTCAAATGGAAACTACAAATTCGATTCTGAAAGATTTGGATGTTGAAGATAAAGAAATCTTAACTGTATTTAATAAGATGGATTTGCTTGATAAAGATGATTTTGTGGCATCTCATTTAAGCAATGGCAATAAGTTGTTTGTTTCGGCAAATAAAGAAGAGGATGCAAACAAGGTCTTATTGAAGATTGAAGAAATGATTCAAGAAAACTATATTGAAGCGACGTTGATGATTCCGTTTTCTGATTATTCTATTTATGATGAAATAGCACAAAGGTATGTGATCTTGGATGAAAAACACAGTGAATCAGGTACAGAAGTGTTGCTTAAAATTGATGAAGAGGATTTAAAACCTTATATAAATTACCTGAAAAGCTAGGGCCTTTTTTTAATGATGCAAACATGATATGATAATCCATGTGTAAAATGGAGGTTTATATGGGTGCAGATGAAAAAATGTTTGCGAATGAAAAGATAGGTAAGTTACTGTTTAAGTTATCAGTACCAATTATCGTCTCCATGCTCGTATCGGAACTGTATAATATGGTTGATACTATATTTGTTGGGAATTATGTTGATCCTAATGGGATTGGCGCATTAGCTGTAGTATTTCCAATTCAAAGAATAATTATTGCATTGAGCATGATGATTGGGATTGGTACATCCACAGCTTTTACTAGGGCTCGTGGTGCGAATGATATCGAAAAAGCTAAAAAAACCATTACCAATGGTTTTACCTTAGTAATGGTCGTTATGATTCCTTTAATGCTTGTAGTTTATACCTTTGCTGAGCCAATACTTAATGGCTTAGGTGCAAGTGGAGAAATATTATCCTATGGGGTTGAATATCTAACAGTTATAATATTTGGTTCGATTTTCTTAAGTTGGACAATATTTACTTCGAATATAATGATATCAATGGGGAAAAGTAATATTTCAATTATTAGTACTTCTATTGGTGCCTTGATGAATGTGATCATTGACTATGTTCTTGTTAAGCATTTTTCAATGGGAGTAAGTGGAGCGGCGATTGCTACTACAGCATCGCAGTTTGCAGGTTTCTTATTTGCTTATTATCATTTATCAAAGTTGAAAAAAGACTTAGGCATAAAGCGTGGTTTTGGTATTAATAAATTTGTTGTTTTATCGATTTTAACAGTTGGTGTTTCAGCGTTTATTGTTGAGGCAGAAGATGGTATTTTAATGGCTGTTTTAAATAATTTACTTCGATACTATGCTGGAAATGAATCCATTATAGTATTAGCTGTTACTACAAAAGTTTATATGTTCTTGTTTGTAACTTTATTTGGTATTTCTTCTGGTATGCAACCAATTGCTGCTTATAATGTGGGGGCTAAGAACTATAAAAGATTGGGTGAAGTTTTGAAAAAGACTACAATTTATGCTAGTTTAACAACTGCCATTCTTTGGGCTCTTGTGATGATCTTTACGCCTCGAATTATGAGAATCTTTGTGGATGATGCACATATCATTTCTCAGTCGGTGGATGCATTTAGAATTATGATTCTTTTGTTTCCTTTGGTTAGTGTTTATTATATTTCAATTTTTTATTTCCAATCACTGGGGAAAGCGAAGAGTTCAATTGTGATGTCTGTCTTAAGGCAAATTGTAATAATGATTCCATTATCAATAGTATTGGTTAAATATTTTGATATGGGTGCAATGGGAGTATGGCTATCATATCCAATTGCGGATGGTATTGTTGCGGTTATCGCGACTGTAATTTTAATAAGAGAAAGTAAAAAAATAAAGGCACTCGGTACTGACCTATAGTTTTGGTACCGCTAAACTAGGTCGGTTCAAGCAGAGTTTTAGGACTCTGCTTTTTTATTGATTAAATAAAAGGTTGAAGGATCTCATGTGAAGCCTTAAACCTGGACTTTTATCATGAACTGATAAGATTGAAGGATTCTTTTCTGTATTCAATAGTAGAGAGTCCTTTTAATTTTACTTTAATGCGCTCATACTTGTAGTATGAATAGATGTTTTAAATTCTTATCTTAATCCATGAATCCCTTTAAATCATCTTCTATGGAAGATTGTCAATGCAATTTCCCTTACGAGATATCCTCTGTTCAATACTATCTTCTTTTAAGACTTGGTTCCAAGATGGATGCCGTTATTTCAAAGCATG
>CAZRNT010000117.1:0-3190 GCA_964601525.1 uncultured Erysipelothrix sp. | reverse complement strand
TCCATCAAAGGATCATTAAATGTATCTAAATGACCACTCGCTTCCCATACTTTTGGATTCATTAAAATTGCTGATTGAATACCAACGTTGTAAGGATTTCTAGAAACAAAAGATTCCCACCATAATTTTTTAACGTTTTCTTTCAATTCAACTCCTAAAGGTCCAAAATCCCAAGTGTTTGCTAAACCACCATATATTTCAGATCCTTGAAATACAAAACCACTTGTTCTTACATGACTAACAATTGTATCAAATTCAAATTTTTTCATCCTAATCACCTTCCGTAGTTCTTTCTATTATATACGAGTTTTCAATTTCCAACTATGAATATTGACATCAGCATAGAAAGATAAATATTTAATATATAAATCAATAAAACTTAAATAGCTAGAATCTTCGAAATCAAGATCAATTCCCCTATTAAGATATACTAATAGTTCTAATAAATCTACACGATCTTTTTTGACACTGTGAACATTACATAAAAAGCCTGCATCATTTATTGAAAAGGAATTAATCTTTGTGCTTCCACAAATTACACAGGAATCAAGCATTGCTTGAATTCCGTGATATTTCGAAAGATTAAACAAAAACAAACTTATATTCTTCGCTCTATCTTCTGAGCTAAGAATATAAGAATAAGACTCATACAAATCATCTTTATATTCATCAATATAAAGTTTTATGATTAACTCACTTAAAAGCGAAGCATCCAATAACCAATCAAAGTCTTCTCTTTGATGGAAAAAACCTTCAATTAATTGTCCACCATGAATTCGATTGAGAGAATTCTCGCGATATTTAAGGTTATAAGAAACTTTTGAGAATTCTAGGCCTAAACGTGATTGTTTACTGTTTGCTTTATAATATCCTGGTAAAACTAAATTAATAAGTCCATGCTCTTTTGATAAAAAGCGTATGAAAGCATCATGCTCGCGATATTCTGTAATCGAGAGTACAAACCCTTCAATTTGCTCACTCATTTTCCGTTTCGATATAGCCAAGCTGATTCAGCAATTTAGCTCGGTTTCTCCAATCCTTCTCAACTTTAACGTGAGTCTCTAAATAAATTGGCATTTGTAGTAAAGATTCTAATTCTTCACGAGCATATTGACCAATCTTACGAATCATTTGGCCTTGTTTTCCAATAATAATCCCTTTTTGCGAAGGTCGCTCAACCATTATGATAGCCGAGATAACATTTGTATTTTTCTTTCGTACAATACGCTCAATGGCTACCGCAACAGAATGGGGAATTTCTTCCTCAGTAAGTCTTATGACTTTTTCACGAATGATTTCTGACATAATAAATTGTTCAGGATAAGCACTAACTTGATCTTTAGGATAATACATTGGTCCTTCTTCCAAGTATGAAAGTGTTACTTCCATTAACTTATCAAGATTTTTATTATTACTTGCTGAAATAGGTATAACTTCAGCAAAGCCTTCATTTTGAAGGGTGTGAATACGAAGTAGTAAATCATCGTTTGTCATTTTATCAATTTTATTAATGAGTAAAAACACTGGTAATTTACTTGATTTCAACTTCTCAATAACAAATTGATCTCCTTTACCTAATTCGGCACTTCCATCCATCACATAATAAATCACATCAACACCTTTAAAATGAGAGAAAGATGTTTTGTTCATGCGATCACCTAATTCATGTTTTGGTTTATGGATACCTGGAGTATCGATAAAAATCATTTGATGATCTTCTTGAGTTCTTACTGCAATAATCGCATCACGTGTAGTTTGTGGTTTATCACTGATTATTGCTACTTTTTGTTTAACTAACTGATTAATAAGTGTTGACTTCCCTGCATTGGGACGCCCCACTATTGATATAAATCCTGATTTAAAGCTCATCTAAGTCCTTCTTCCCAAACTGTAATGGCATTAATTCTGCCATATTAGTATCTTTATTCTCAATTGAATTCGATAAATATATTGGAGCATCATTTGGTATTAATTCACTGAGAACTTGTCGACAAATACCACAAGGACCCGCAAGTAATTTTCCATCCGTAACAATGGCACAAGCAAGAACATCCTCTTGACGATAGCCATGAGAATAAGCCGCATAAATCGCTGACCTTTCAGCACAATTGGTTGCTCCAAAGGATGCATTTTCAATATTTGCACCAGTAAATATCTTGCCATCCTTCATTAAAAAAGATGCTCCTACATGATAATTTGAATAAGGTGCATACGCATTCTCCATTACTTTAAAAGCTTCGTCTAATAATTTTTCTTTCATAGAAACCTCCTAAGAATGATTGTCGATGCAACAATCACGGCATAGATTGCTGCAAGTAAAACCGCAGCTGCTGCTATATCTTTAATCTCCTTAACTTGAAGATCATAGCGGTCAACCAATAAATCACAAGTATCTTCTATCGCCGAATTGATGTATTCGGCAATCAAAACTGTGAAGATTGCTGTAATGACAAACAGCCATTCTATCCAAGTGATTTTATAAAAAAGAAAAAAAACAACTGTGATAAACGCAAAACAAAACTGAAGAATTATACTACGATCATATCTTATACCACTATATAATCCAGAAAACGCACAAGCGAATTTCTCAATGCTTAATCTAATTAACTTTTTCAGCGATTCCATTTAAAATTTCCTTTTGAAGTCCAAACATTTCCAACTCATCTTCTTTGGTCATATGATCATAGCCCAAAAGATGAAGATATCCGTGAGTAACTAAAAAACAAAACTCTCTTTTAATGGAATGTTGATACTCTTTTGCCTGTCTTTTAACTGCAGTATTGGAAATAAGTAAATCACCTAAATGCAAAAGTCCATCCATTTCTTCCCCGTCAACAAAACTCAAGACATCTGTGCTTGAATTTATATTACGATAGGATTGATTATAATCTTTCATTGTTTCATCATCAACAATAACAATATTGACAGAAACATCTTTATCATGATTTAAAAGAGATAAAGTTTTATCTAAGATTTTTTCTAATTCCTCTTCGTAATTATTTAAATCATCATCAATTTCATTTAAAAAGTTTATTTGCATTTTATCACTTCCTAATACATTATACCACATCAAATCTGATAATTGAAAGATGAAAAAAGAGCAAGTTCACTTGCTCTCAGCCAAAATCTATGTGTTGTCCTTTAACAATATATATTATTTGCTCACAAATGTTTTTTGAATGATCTCCTG
>CAZRNT010000116.1:0-3191 GCA_964601525.1 uncultured Erysipelothrix sp. | reverse complement strand
TAAATCAAGAAACTGAAGGCCTCTATTGGTATATTTTTTAGCGATAGAAACAACCAATCTAAGGTTAGCTGATATTAATATTCTTCTAGCCTCTGCTCCATCATAATAAGTAGTGATACAGTTTTCAACATAATTTAGATTATGTTCATCATCGTGAAACAAGTCCGTAAGTTCTCCGAAGATATTTTCAATCTCTCTTTCAGCAAATTCTTCTTCTGTAATATCTGGATCAATACGTTCTTGATAGATATTAAAAATAAGTTTCTTTGCTTGTTCACCTTCTTGATAACGTCGAGCTATTTCTGGTTCATCTTTTGCATCTAATAAATTAACTCTACCAATCTCTTTTAAATACATCTTAACTGGATCATTAATTCTAACTAAATGGGCATTGGTAAGTTCATTTTCATAAGAAGATAAGTCAACTTTATTTACTGAATCATCAAAGGGTATTTCACCATCCTCAGAAAGAAAATCTTCATCTACATCTTCAACATCATCTACTTCTTCTTCCAATACACCATCATCACTGATAATGATCTCTTGATCGTTAAACCATTCAAAGAGTTCCTCTGAGTCATCATCAGATAATCTTAAGTGTTTAATCCCTTTTTCAATTTCATCGTTTGTAAGGTATTGTTTTTCTTCAAACATTTTCAGAAAATCTTTTTTTACCTCATCTAATGTTAGTAATTTTTTCTTTGTCATTAACTCTCTCCTTCTTTTTTCTTCCCAATCGCTTGAAAAAGCAGCTTCATTTTTGCTTTGTCATCAATTTGTTCAATCGATTGACGCTGTAACTGCTTTATCCCCATTTCTTCAAGCCTTCTTTTAACAATATTGATATTTTCATCAAAGATATGATAATCAAATTCACTTGGTGAAGTATTGGACTCTATGTGTAATAGTAAGTCCTTGATGTTTTGATTAATATCTAAAGATAATAAATCGGCAATCTCAATATTGTTTCTTATACGATATGCATCTAAAATAACTAATCCTAATTCCTGTGCAACATCATCAATTAAAAACCCTAATTTATCCCTATATCGATAGGCAGCATCTTTTGAATATAACATTTGCTTCAAAATAGTTTGTTCAGGAACTGTTGCAGTGATTCCTGTTGCTTTTTTATTTTCAATGAAAACTCTTCTTGATTTTTCTCTTGATTCTTTTTTATTTAGAAAACTTTCTAAAATATTTAAATCCAATGACGTTTTTTCTGCGATCATTTTCATATAGTAATCCTGAGCTAATGTATCTTCATTTTGCAATTCGTCAATTACGAATTTAGCAACTTTTTTCTTATTCTCAAATGAATTTAAGCCATAAGTACCAATAGCATAGAAAACAATATAATCAAGCCAAGCAATCTTATTCTCTAGACCATCATTAAGTGCCTTTGCTCCACTTTTCCTGAGCAAATCATCAGGGTCCATACCACTATCATTATACCATACGTACACATCACACCGCATGTTTTTGAACTTTTTACCAATAGCATAGGTGGCACTTTGCCCGGCTTGATCACCATCAAAAGCCAATATTACCGTTTTACTTAAGTAAGAAACTTCCTTTATTTGACCATCAGTACCAGCCACTCCTAAAAGCGACACAACATTATCATTACCTGCAATAGAAAATGCAAAAGAGTCCGTGACTCCTTCTGTAACAATTATCGCTTGATGATAGCGTGCACTATCTTTCGCACGATGATAATTATAAACCACATCACCTTTGGTATAAAGTGCTGTATTACTTGTATTAATGTATTTAATATTAGACTCTTTAGCTAAAGCTCTACCAGAATAGGCAATAACTTGGCCATTACGATCATGGATAGGAAACATAATTCTATCAAAGAACACATCTCGAATTTGACCGTCCATATTCCGACTTAAATTAACATCAATTAAATCTTGTTCAGAATAAGATTTAGCAAGTAAAAAATTGCTTAAAGATACTTTACTTGAAGCAAAACCAACTTCAAACTTATCAATTACTTCATCGCTATACCCACGTTCATACAAATTTTTTACAGCATCAATACCTTCTTCACTTCGTAATTGATACTGTAAAAAGGTTTGGGCTTCATTCATAATCTCATAATATTTTTGTAGCTGCGGATCATGTTCAACAGTTTCATTACGATACTCACTCAAATCAATATTAACAAAATCAGCAACTTTTATAACTGAATCAACAAAACTAACTTTCTCATAATCTTGTACAAATTGAAAAACATTTCCTCCATGATTACAGACAAAACATTTATATATTTGTTTATCTGGTGCTACAGACATTGAAGGATCATTATCATCATGAAAAGGGCAAACACCCCAGTAGTTTTTGCCCTTTCGATTCAAAGGAAGATATTGTGAAATAAAATCAACAATATCTGTTTTATTTCGAATATCTGTAATTAAGGATTCCGGGATCCTTTTCATTTAATCACCCATTAATTTCTTTACGAATAATATCCTTCGCTTCTTCTAAACTAATACGAACTTGTTCCATGGAGTCTCGATAACGAAGAGTAATTAAATTATCCTCTAAACTATCGAAATCTACGGTAATACAAAATGGTGTTCCAATTTCATCTTGTCTACGATAACGTTTACCAATTGATCCTGATTCATCATAATCACTAGCAAACTCTTTCATTAATTCATGAAGAACTTTTTCAGCCTCTTCTGATAATTTCTTTGATAATGGTAATACAGCAACTTTTACAGGAGCAACTTTTGGACTAAATCTCATTACTTTTCTGCTACCTTTTTCAAGTTCTTCTTCATCATATGCCTCACAAATTAATGCTAGCATTAAGCGCTCAACGCCTAATGATGGTTCAACACAATAAGGAATATATTTTTCATTTGTTTCTGGATCATGATACTCCATATTTACTTTTGAAAATTCTTGATGTTGTCTTAGATCATAATCTGTTCTATCAGCAATTCCCCATAATTCATCAAATCCCCAAGGGAAACGATATTCAATATCCGCTGTTGCAACAGAATAATGTGATAATTCTTCTTCATCATGATCTCTAAACATTAGGTTCTCTTTTGAAATTCCTAAATCGTACAAGAAATTCATGCTATAATCTTTCCAATATTCATACCATTTCAAATCTTCTCCTGGTTTAACAAAGAATTCTAACTCCATTTGTTCAAACTCACGAGTTCTAA
>CAZRNT010000115.1:0-3251 GCA_964601525.1 uncultured Erysipelothrix sp. | reverse complement strand
GTTGTCTCAGTATCTTTTGTTTCTGGTGTTGATGTTGTTTCTGGTGTTTCTGGTATTTCTGGCGTTTCTGGTGTTTCCTCAATAGATTCTTTATCTACTGCCAATACACCTTTTGTCTCAACACCTGCTCTATCCAAAACAGTAACCACAATTTGGTCTTCTTCGCTTAAGTTTTCTAGTTTGTAAGTATAAAGACCTTTACCAGTGGATAGTATTTTACCTTCAAGATTGTCAATGTTTTTAGTAATTTCACTGATGTCTTCACCAGATTTTCCTCTATAGATGAGATAATATCTTGCATTATCATTAACTTGATCATCAAATTGGATAACTTTTTCATCGATAATAACTTCTTCTACATCTTTAACATCTCCTGTTGACAACCATGGTAGCGCTGGAGTCAATGCCGGTTTGCTAAATGTATCATTTTTTAGAACTTCTATAGATTTGTTCATGGCATCATGTTTAGGTTTTAATTCATCTTTTATTTGATCCAAATTATCTGGGTTCATGTTTCTATAGCTGAATAAAATAGAACCTGAAATGTTTGGATAAAGTTGATTGAATTTAACCTGATTATTGATTTCTTCAGGGTTTAGGAATGAGGCCCCTGGAGACCATCCTTCAATATATTTATAGTTTGGATGCCCTACATATAATTTAACATTTTTGTCTTCCACAACATTATTCCACCATCTAGCCAACTCTCCGTATGGGGCTGCTGCAGTATCAAAGGACCAATAAATTTGTGGAGCAATATAATCTATTATTTCTTCTTCTACCCAACCTTTTGTATCAGCAAAAATAGCTTTTTGATAAGTTGATGAGGAGCCAATAGGTGTATTTGATCCCTCTGGATGAATTTCTTTATGCTCCCAAATTCCAAATGGACTAATTCCTAATTGAACTGCTCGCTTATTGTCGCTATTATGCTTTTTAATAAGCTTATTTAGGTCTCTGATTAGGGTTGTAACATTATCTCTTCTCCATTTAGCCAGCCCGTCTTTAGAATCTTCATAACCTTTAGCAATTCCATACTTTTCAAATGTCTCTCTATCCTGTAGATCAAAATCTTCTTTATCTTTATTTTCTGTACTGTAAGGGTAGAAATAGTCATCAAAATGAATAGCATCTAAATCATAATTTGAAACCAGCTCAGCAACTGTATCTAATACATGCTGTCTTACCTCAGGATGACCTGGATTTAGAATTAACTTACCACCAAATTGTATAACATAATCCGGATTTATTACTCCAAAGTTATCATCTGATAAAACACCGTGTTCATTTAGTGCAGTCAATAATTCTTTTGTTGACATAGAAGCAATTTCTTCTTTGGTATAAACATCTTTTGGTAGAAGCGCTGTCGGTAAAGAGTTTGTAACTCTATAAGGATTCAGCCAAGCATGATATTCTAATCCTGCTTTATGTGTTTCTTCGATCATCCATTCTAAAGGATCATAATCTACATCAACACCTTGCTTTCCACTTAAATACTCTGAAGTTGGATTTATTTCAGATGGATAATATGCATCCAAGAGTGGTCTAATTTGAAAAATCATAGCATTCATATTCCAATCAACAAAGTCATTTAATCGTTTCATATATAATTCTTGAAACTCAGCTTCACTTTTTGGTGTAGGGATATTTATATTAAATATAGTAGCTACCCAGCCCGACTTCATCTGTCTTTTGGGCTGCTCAAAATTCTTAGGAATTTTAACTTGCTCAGTAGAACCACCGTAATAATATACTGGTTTTTCTTTATTATATCCTAGACTTCCATCTTCAAACTTATCAAAAGTATATAGTTCTTCTAGCTCAAGTTTGGATGTTTCCGCATTTACACCTAAAACAGATATTCCAAGCACCAATACTAAACTAAAAAGCGATATTATTTTCTTCATCTTCTTCCTCCTGTTAACGCTTACATATAAACCTTAACACAGGAAGAAATATAATTTCAAGGATATTCTTAAGTTTCTGATATTATATGCAATTTAGAAATATTTTTTCATAAGCGCTTACATTTTTGCCTTCGTAAAACGATTTCTGTATGTAAATTAGAAATTTATTTTCTAATTTGAAATATGTTTTGACAATTTGAATCAAATATGTGTTTTAAAAAACCAATCAATTAAGATTGGTTTAATAATTCCTTTTGTTGCATTTCAAATCTATCAAGTGCATTTCTTATTTCATCAGTATTTTTTGTTCCCATCAATTCAACTCTTAAATCACTTGCTCCTCGAATATCTCTAATATAAATTTTGAAAAATCTTTGGAGTGGTTTTCTTAAACTTGGTTCAATAATTGAATATTCGTCATAAACATCAAGATGATATCTTAGAAGATCGATAAGTTCCTGACTGCTATGCTCTTGCTTTTCTTTTTCAAAGGCAAAAGGATTATGAAATATTCCTCTTCCAATCATTACACCATCAACATTATATTTTTTCGCAAGTTCATATCCTTCTTGGTAATCTTTGATATCACCATTAATTGTAATTAATGTATTTGGAGCTATTTCATCACGTAATTTCATAATCTCAGGAATTAATTCCCAATGAGCATCTACCTTGCTCATTTCTGTTTTAGTCCTTAAATGAATTGATAAATTTGCAATATCTTGTTTTAGAAGATGACTTAGCCAATCTCTCCATTCATCTAGCGATGAATGCCCTAAACGTGTTTTAACGCTAACTGGAAGCCCTCCTGCCTTACTTGCTTGGATTATGTCTGCAGCTGTTTCTGGCCTTAGTATAAGACCAGCACCTCTTCCATGCTTGAAAACATTTGGTGCAGGGCAACCCATGTTGATATCGATTCCGCTATATCCCATTTCTGCTAAACCAATACTCATTTCCTCAAAATATTTAGGATTATCACCCCATATATGAGCAACTATAGGCTGTTCCTCTTCATCGAAAATTAATCTTCCTCTTAGACTTTCTTTACCTTCTGTATGACAAAAACTTTCACTATTTGTGAACTCAGTAAAAAAGACATCTGGTTTTGCTGCTTTCGCTACAACTTTTCTAAATACTACATCCGTGACATCTTCCATTGGCGCAAGTACAAAAAAAGGTTTAGGTAAATCTTGCCAAAAATTATTTTTCATTGTTTAATAACCTCACTTAAAATTCTTTTATATAATACCATTATTGTTTTAAAAAGTTTAGTCATTCAATTAAAAGATAGCGTAAAATAAGTGTGGGAACATAATTAAAGGTTCATCCTGTATAATGTGA
>CAZRNT010000114.1:0-3253 GCA_964601525.1 uncultured Erysipelothrix sp. | reverse complement strand
ATACTGCTGTTGTTTCACACCGTTCAGGTGAATCAGAAGATACAACAATCGCTGATATCGCTGTCGCATTCAATGCTGGTCAAATTAAAACAGGTTCAATGAGCCGTACAGACCGTTTAGCTAAATACAATCAATTACTACGTATTGAAGATGAGCTTGAAACATCAGCTAAATACTCAGGAATGGATACATTCTTTAACATTAAGAAATAAATTAAAGCCTCTTTATGAGGCTTTTTTAATCAAGGAGGACTTTTATGAGAACAATTGAAGTAGAAGGAAGTTCGAAAATATTAGCTAAACCTGATTCAATGGAAATTAGTTTAGATTTAATTTATGAGGATGAGTCCTATACAAATGCTTTGAATTCTTTAAGAAAAGATCATTTAGCACTAATCAGAAACTTTAATGAAATTGGTTTTGAAAGTGCAAGACTTAAAACAACTGCTTTAGAAATTAATGTACTAAGTGCTTATGATGACAAACCCAAGCGTTTTCGTTTAGCACAAAAATTTGTTTATCGTGATTATGTTAATATGGATAAATTATCATTGTTACTTGATAAAATAGATATTAAAGACTATATGAATTTTTCAATTAATTATTATAGCAGTAAAATTGAATCACAAGTCGAAGAAGCATTAATCCTAGCGCTTAAAGATGCAAGACATAAAGCAAGCGTTTTAGCTGCTGAGGCAGACTGCAAAGTTCATGAGTTGATAAGTATCAAAGAAAACGATGAACACATGCCATCCATGCTTAGAACCATGCAGGCGGATTTTGTTAGCTCTACGCCAGATGATATTAGTCTCAATAAACGTATTACAACAAAATGGTCAATTAAATAAGAAAAAACCTTCCAAAAACTGGAAGGTTTATTTTTTTCTTCTTGGTGCTCCGTCACGGGATCGAACCGTGGACCCACTGATTAAGAGTCAGTTGCTCTGCCTACTGAGCTAACGGAGCATTTACTAGTAAATTATAACGCATAAAGATAAAAAATCAATGATTATTTTATAAAAAGTGGAATAACTTGAAGTGATTAACTTGATAGACTATAATTGTTTAATGACTAGAGGTGGAACATGGATAAATTAGATGCAATTATCATTGGTCAGGGTCCAGCTGGTATCCAAGCTGCTTTATATTTAAAAAGAGGAAATATAAATCCCTTAATTATTGCTAAGGACATAGGTGCAAGTGAAAAAGCACATAAAATTGATAACTTTTATGCCCTGCCTGGCATAAGTGGTGTTGATCTTATACAAACAGGAATCAAACAAGCAAAAGATTTAGGCATTGAATTTTTGGATGATGAAGTTACTTCAATTGCCTATCTTGGTGATAATTTTATTGTGGAAACAAGCAGTCAAAAATTTGAGGCTAAAACAGTCTTAATGGCTACAGGTGCTCATCGAAATATTCCTAGAATAAGAAGAATTAGAAATTTTGAAGGCAAAGGAATATCATATTGTGCAGTCTGCGATGCTTACTTCTTTAGAGATAAAAAACTTGCTGTATTAGGAGCAGGGAAATATGCAGAAAGCGAAGTAAAAATACTAAGAGAAATTACAGATAAACTAACTGTATTTACAAATGGTGAAGAAATTACTGGAGATTTTCCTAAAGATATTGAAATAAATACAGAAAGAATTAAATCAGTTTATGGAAGTGATCGCTTAGAAGGACTTGAATTTAGAGATGGAAGCACTGAAGAAATCGATGGTTTATTTGTAGCTATCGGTATGGCAAGTAGCGTTGATTTAGCTCAAAAAATAGGGGTTCAAGTTGATGCTGGAAGGGTCATTGTTGATGGCAATATGTCCAGTTCAATCCCTGGATTATATGCAGCAGGTGATTGTACACCAGGCGTACAACAAATTGCGAAAGCAGTCGGGGATGGTTGTGTTGCGGGTATGAGTATGGTTGATTATTTAAGGAATAAGAAAAGAGGATTATAGTTTTATGAAAGTATTCGCAAGTGATTATGATGGAACATTATTTAAAAATAGAGAAATAACTAAAAAAGATTTAGATGCTATCAATAAGTTTAGGGCAGAAGGTAATCTATTTGGAATTGTTACAGGTCGTCCAATAGATTCAATTATGTTTGAAATAAAGAAATACTCAATTCCAGTTGATTTTTTAGTTGGGATAAATGGTGGCGTTGTTCTAGATGAAAACTTTGAAATCTTATATGTTAGTTCATTTGAACATGATGTTGTTCCTCTATTAATGAAAACATTAGAAGAAGAAAGAGTTCACTACTACGGAGTAAATGATGGCTTTGGTATGACACGTGTCGCTGTAGAAATGGAAGACACTGAAACGCAATTCAACATTGAACTCAGCAGTTTTGAGGATTTAGAATCAAATGGAATTAATGCAATGTATGTTAGAAGTCAATCTAATGAACATGCGATAGAGGTTTCTAAAAAAATCAATGATTTATATTCAGATATGGGTGTGAAGGCTTATCCTAATACATGGGCTATTGACATTGGTGTTAAGGGTGTAAGTAAATCTAGTGGAATTCAAATGATTCTCGATCACTTTAAATTAGATAAAAATACAGAAGTTTATACAGTAGGCGATGCACATAATGATGTGCCCATGTTAAAAGATTACCATGGCTTTGTAATGGATAATGGTGTTGAGGATGTTAAAAGACATGCTAAAGAAATAGTTGAAACTATTGCTGATGCAATAGAAATTGCTTTAAAATCATAAAAGTTCAAAAACAAGCTTAAGAGGCTTGTTTTTTTTATAGGCTTAGTCTATAATATGAATACATGAGCAATCACTCATATAAGGAGGTTGACAAATGAAAGATATCGAGAAATTAAAAAAGAACTTATTGCTCGAAGAGGAATATGAAGATTTATCACAATTATTTAAAATGTTTGCGGATCCGACCCGTTTAAGGATTTTCACAATTTTATCAAAAGGTGAAATCAAAGTTGATGATCTTAGGAAAACCTTGGACATGAGTCAATCAGCAATTTCTCATCAATTATCTTCGTTAAGAAAACTTAACTTAGTAAAAACAAGAAGAGATGGACAAAGTATTTATTATTCATTAAGTGATGATCACGTAATGCAAATCTTTATGCAAGCATTAGATCACGTAAGGGAGTAGAGATTATGGAAAAATTAAAAGAAGTAAAATTTGATTTAGAAGGTTTAACCTGTACGGATTGTGCAGGTAGAATCGAAGATGAACTAGCTAAAAGAGAAGATGTAAAAAGTGCCAG
>CAZRNT010000113.1:0-3255 GCA_964601525.1 uncultured Erysipelothrix sp. | reverse complement strand
TTGTTGTTGCTGGTTTAAATGGTTTCTTATGGTGGTTTGGTATTCACCCTACAGTTGTTAACTCAGTTGTTAACCCATTATTGAATGCTAACTCAGTTAAAAACTTAGAATTATTCCAAGCAAACAACTTAACAATGCAAACAGGTAATGTTGGTACAATTCAAATGATTGACCAATTTGCAACTATTGGTGGAGCAGGTTTAACTTTAGGACTTGTTATCGCAATGTTGCTTGTAGCAAAATCATCTCGTTTAAAAGCAATGTCCAAATTAATTGGTGTGCCATCATTGTTTAACATTAATGAGCCAATTATCTTTGGTTTACCAGTTGTATTTAACCCATTGATGTTAATTCCAGTAACTATTGCCCCAATGGTATCAGTATTAATTGCTTATTTTGCAATGAAGATTGGTTTTATGCCAATGTTTAATGGAGTTGTTGCTCCATGGCCAACACCACCAATTTTCTCAGGATTCTTAGTAGCTGGATGGCAAGGTGCAGTTGTGCAAATTATTAGTATTCTAGCAGCAACTATTATTTACTATCCATTCGTTAAGGCTTTAGATAATCAATATCTAAAAGAAGAACAAGAGTAATCACAATTTAATATAAATAAGGTATAATTCAAGAGAGAACGGAGGTTTTATCATGGGTTTAAGAAAACAAATTTCGATCCATGCTTATACACTGACGGATATGGAGAAACAACTTCTTCGTAATCTCTTGGATTATTCTGAAGAGTTTGAGTATGAGAGTTTTACAATTGAAGCTTTAGCCAAAAGATTTAATGTTTCTAAAACTAGTGTTCATCGTTTTACACAAAAACTAGGTTATGAAAGTTTTTTATATTTCAAAGATGATTTCTTTAAAAAAGAAAAACCTAGCAGTATTGTGGAAGAAAAGAATAATCGTTATGTAGAAATGTTAGAGGATACTTATCTTTTAGCAGATGCATCGATTAATGATGAGCTATTAGAAAAAATGCATAAAGCCAAAAGAATCGTAATTTACGGTATGGGAATGAGTAATTTCCTAGCTAAAATGTATCAAATTAAATTACAACTTTTTGGTAAAACTGTGGAGCAATTTGATGATTCGAGATACATGAGATTATCTGCGAAAACATTGAATGCTGATGAAGACCTTGTTTTTGTCTTATCACGAAGTGGTAAACCACCAGAAATTTTAGAAGCGGTAGTTGAAGCGAATCTTCGTAAAGTTGATATCGTATTAATTACAGAAGAGCCTAATTCTCCAATTGGAGCTTTAGCAAGTAAAATTATTCAAACTTCTTATAGTCATGACTCTGATGAAGCAATTGACACACGTATTAATGCTCATATTGTATTGGATGTCTTAATGAATCGCTTTATTGAGTACCAAGAGAAAGAAGTTTTAGATTATGAATCAAAAGATAGAAATATTGAATCGAAACAATAACGGTTCAAAAAAATGGAACAAGAAGTATATTAAAAAACGATTTAATATAGAAAATCAAGAAAATATATATCCTTTGTTTATAGCGGATATGGATTTTAAACATTCGGATCTAATTATTGAAGAAATGAAAGAGATTGTCTTGGGTGATGATTATGGATATTTTGACCCTCAAGATGATTATTTTGAAAGTATTGTAACTTGGCAAAAACAAGTTCACAATCTTGATGTTATTAAAGATGATATTATTCCAGCCAATGGAACAATCGCTGCACTCCATATTGCAGCTAGTGCACTTAGTCAAGGTGATAATTTTCTATTATTAACACCTGTCTACGGAGTGTTTAAAACATTGGCAGAGAATTTTGGAACTATGCATACATATGATTTAATTGAGGATGAAAATCATTACTCCTTTGAAATTAATGATTTAGAAAAAACTATTCTTGATAAGAAAATTGGAACTTTACTTTTTTGTAATCCACACAATCCTTCAGGAAAAGTGTGGTCAAATCAAGAACTTGATTCGATCGTTGATGTATGTAAGAAAAACAATGTAAAAATTTTCTCTGATGAAATTCATGCAGACTTAAGTCTAAGTGGAATTAAATATAAATCAATGTATGAATATAAAGATGTGTATGATCAAATTATTGTGAGCACTTCCCCTAATAAGTCTTTCAATTTATCAGGTCTTACAACATCATATCTGCTTTGTTCAAATACAAAGTGGCAAGAAAAAATAAATGAGGAATTATTAAAATATCATATTTCCTTGAATAGAATGGGAATGGAAGCATCAAAAATTGTTTATAATCATGGCTATGATTGGTTAAAATCAATCATGACAATAATAGAACATAACCTAAAAATGGTTCAGTCCTATTGTCTTGAAGCAGGATTAGAAGCACAATTACCTGATGCAGGTTATTTAATTTGGATCAAAGGTGAGAAATTGAACGATCTAGAAGATTATGTTCAAGACTTAGCCAAGAAAACAGGTGTTCTATTAGAAACAGGTAGTCGCTTTATAAAAAATTATGATAAACACCTTAGAATCAATGTAGCAACGGATTCCAAATTATTAGAAGAAGCAATGAAATTGTTTGTAGAACATTACAAACAATATGAAGGAGAATAGAATGAAGAAAGTACATAATACAGATTCTGCTCCAAAAGCAATCGGACCTTATGTCCAAGCTATAGAAGCAAATGGATTCTTATTTACTTCAGGCCAACTTGGAATTAATCCCCAAACAAGTGAGTTTGAAGAAGGAATCGAAAAACAAACAAAGCAAGTAATGGAAAACTTAAAAGCAGTTTTAGAAAATGCTGGAACGAAATTAGATAATGTTATTAAAACAACTATTCTTTTATCTGATATCAATGATTTTGCGACTGTGAACGAAATTTACGGAGAATACTTTGATGGAGTATATCCTGCACGTTCTGCATATCAAATTGCTACACTTCCATTGAATGCACTTATAGAGATAGAATTAGTAGCAAGCATCGATTAAATATACTTTAATTTATCAAAACCGGTTCTAGAAATTCTGGTGTTGGTGGACCATAAATCACCGATATTTAGTCGAAGGCTATCACAATTAAATTTGTGGTAGTCTTTTATCTATTGGTACCATTGTATTACAAATTAATAAGATTCGCGATCTAAAGTTATCAAAATTTCTATAACCGAAAGCAATCCGCTTAATTACTTTAATTAAATTGTTTGTTCCTTCAAGTTTTCCATTTGAGAATTCATGAGTTAAAGCGTTATTTATAGAGTCTTTATGATATCTTAAAGTTTTAATTGTT
>CAZRNT010000112.1:2642-3262 GCA_964601525.1 uncultured Erysipelothrix sp. | reverse complement strand
AATTCAAAAGCTGGAAGTTTCACATCTTTAGTATAAGAAGTATAAGAGACCATGGTGATTGCAACTGCATCACAATTTAGTCTTTGAGCATTTATTGCTTCTTCATATGTAGAAATATCAGCCAATACAAGTTTATTTTTAGAATGAATATATTTAACCAAATCTTCAATCTCACAAGGTCTGCTTTGTTTTGTTGCATCGATCGCAATCATATCTGCACCAGCTTCAATAATCGGTTTGATATCATCTATGCTTGGACTAATATAGACTTCATAGCCTTCATGGTCTATTTTATTAAGTCCTATGATTGGTAAATCTACACTGTCTTTTATATTCTTTATGTCATCAGGACCATTAGATCTTATACCGATAGCACCACCCATTTCAGCTGCTTTTGCCATTTTAGCCATTGTGTCTCCGCCATGCAATGGTTCATCTTCTAAAGCCTGACATGAAACAATCAAGCCACCTTTTATTTTATCTAACATCTTATTCCTCCTAATATATGTATATTATTACAATAATCAAAATGAAAGCGTATACGCTAATCTTAAGATAATAAGGAATATCTAAATGAAAACGATTAAGAGTCTTAACAAGTCCTTTAATCTTGTTAGAAT
>CAZRNT010000112.1:2236-2632 GCA_964601525.1 uncultured Erysipelothrix sp. | reverse complement strand
AAAGTAGTGATGGTGATAGTATGAATGATAAATTTGCATCGAAGTTTTATAACTTTAGCGTAATTCTTTGGGATTATTTAATTGGAAATGGCATGTTTCTACTCTTCAATATTGCAATCCCTCTTGCATTTTTTCTTTTGAAGGCTTATAGTCCATTGGCTTTAATAATTTTAATCTTTATCGTTAGCTTAAATGTTCTTCCATCTTTCATTGCTTTAAAATACACTTATTTTAAAAAGATAAATCAAGATGATTCAATTATTAAATTATTTATTAAAGGATATAAGTTGTCGATTAAAGAATCAATCAAGGCAAGTGCTTTATTTACTGGTCTGCTGCTGATTTTTTATGTTGATTATTTATTGCTATTATTATTTAAATCTCTGAAAATAACAA
>CAZRNT010000112.1:1837-2226 GCA_964601525.1 uncultured Erysipelothrix sp. | reverse complement strand
TTGATTATTTGTACTTCAGTCAAAGAGGGTGGACGATTGTAGCAATATTCTTTATTATCGCTGCATTAGTCTTGTCATATTTTATTATGTCCTATGCTAATATCCATGCAAGGTTTAGCTTTTCTATTAAGGAAACCCTTCAATTATCCATGATGTACATGATGAAAATGATTAAACCTGTAGCAATGTCACTTTTATTTTTATTTGCTTTTTTTTGGTTCTTAAAAGCAGGAGCTAAAATAAGTATTTTCTTTATGTTTGCTGCAATTGCGAAAATCAGTAATACAGGATCTAAACATGTTTTAGATGAGATTTATTATTATCACACTGAGGAAGGGATTAAGGAACGTGAAAAAAATAAATAAAATATTTGCATTGGGAGATTCTTT
>CAZRNT010000112.1:0-1827 GCA_964601525.1 uncultured Erysipelothrix sp. | reverse complement strand
AATCTCACTTGAAAATGGTTACTTGTCAATCAAGGCCGAACAAAGAAACGAAACAAATGATGACAAGGAGAACTACATTCATCGCGAACGTCACTATCAAACGACATGTCGTAGCTTCTATGTTGGTGATGGTTTAAAAGAAGAAGAAACTTGGCGTTATTTATTGTCTGAGTCTTTAGGTATTGAGATAGTAAATGCATCAGTAAATGGTAGTACAAGCCTTGATGGTATTAAACGATTGAATCAATACCAAAAAGATATAAGAGAATCAGAACTTGTGATTATGAATTTTGGAACCAATGATGTCTTCATTGATCAAGATAAAAATGGCTTCGTTAGCTATGATGAGCACATTAAACATATGAAATACTTAATTGAATATTTTAAAGATAAAAAGATTATTATAATTTCAGTTCATCATATCATTGCAGAAAAAGACAAGGAATATTTTTATGCAAGACATGATTATAAACAATACTTAGAATCAAGTCCTAATCATTCTTTGAAAATATACAACGAAAAACTTAAATCTTTAGCCAAAGCAAATAATGTATATTATTTAGATTTGTTTAATGATGAAAACATGAGAAACAATCGAGATTTCTTATTGAATATTGATAATTTTAGTCTTGATGATGGTGTTCATTATTCCAATGAAGGTGCTCAATACGTGGCGAAAAAATTAGAGAAAATTATTAAGGAGGAAATAATATGATAGGTATTATTACAAAAGGGAAATCGGATTTATTAACTGTACTGGAAAAAAATTATGTAGATTATGAAATTGTATCTTTAGACTTTAAAAAATTAAAAGACTACGATGCTTTAATGATAATTGGTGGTACTGAGAATAAGCCCTTAAGTTTATTACCTCATCAATATTTAGAAATTGAGAAATATATACAAAGTGGCAAGAAGGTATTTGCTGAATATATTGTCTCCCTAGGAGCTTATTTATCAGATGGTTATATTGACTCAAGATATGAACGAATTGTCTATCATGGAGAAAATTTAGAAGGTCTTAGTAAAAACGAAATCATTGATCCTCAGCAAAGTTATCGAATGGTTCCGTTTCATGATATTCTAAAGAACAAAAAGGTACTTGCTAGTTTCACAAAAGAACATGTTCATTCTAAAGCTAAAAATGAAAATAAAAATCTTGATGTTAGTGATTATGCTTTATTCTTTCTAGAGGACAATGTATTAATATCTAGTTTCCAAATGGCAAACTATCGTCAAGGACGATTTGCTCCTTTCGCAAGAACAGATGCTTTAATAAAATTGGTTCTTGAATGGATTAGTGATAAAGAAATTAATACAAGTCTAATGTCTAAGCCTTATACGTTAAACAAGGGAATTGAAAAAGAAAAAGTACTTAGAAGAACACTTGATTGGTTTGATCAAAATAATATCTTAATTGAAGAAGGTAAATACGGAGTCTATGAAGGTTTTGGCTCGGAAATTTATACAGATGGTAGTCAGCGTTTTTCGGATACAGTTAGGGGGGATTGTACCGGAGAGGCAGCTTGGTTATATTATCTATCAGGAATCTATCTTCAAGATGAACGTTGTAGTAAAATCTCCTCACATTTATTTGCTTCGACAATCTCTGACTTTGTGATTATGGAAGGAAAACATAAGGGATTTGTTCGTTGGTCTAATGCTGCGTTAGAGAGTAATTATGGTGATGATGTTGCGAGAATGTTGATGCCATTAATACTTAAAAATATATTAGGTGATGGCGATGCTGAAGATGTGAAAGTTATTGAAGCTGTTTGTGATTTCCATATTAAAACTAGTGGTAAAGATGGCATAAGACGCTCAAGA
>CAZRNT010000111.1:0-3272 GCA_964601525.1 uncultured Erysipelothrix sp. | reverse complement strand
CCAACAAGAAAGAACGTTAAACCTATATATGTATATAATAAGCCCAATAAAATACGTCTTGATTTAGTTTTTGATAATTTGAACTTAAAATGATTAAATGCCATAAATAATAAAGTTAGAGGTATTAATGACCAAACTGATTCTTTCATAATTTCTGGAAAGGAATGTATGAATGGTGTAAAGATACCATTAACACTAGATACTACAACATCCAAACCTTCCTCAGAAAAGTTTGAAGCAAATCTACTTAAAATCATTACCATAAATATCGGACCAGCTGATGCTAATCCAACCATTCCAAAACTATCTTCCTCTGACTGAGCTCCACCTTTTAACTGCGAAACTCCATAACCAAGTGCAAGTATGAACGGAGTTGTCATCGCACCTGTAGTGGCACCTGAAGCATCAACTGAAATAGCAAGAAAACTTTCCGATACACCAAACGCTAATATAAATATGAATAAATAAGCGAACAGAAAGTATCGATTTAATTTCTTAGAGTATAATATCCTTAATAGACCAAAAGAAACCATGATTCCTACACCTACGGATACTACAATAACAATTAACCAACTAGATAGTGCTCCTTGCGAAACCATTTCTACTTGGTGGGCAAGAATTTGTAAGTCAGGCTCTGCAACAGTAATTAGAAAACCTAAAACAAAGCCTAAGACAGCAACAATCCAAGAATTATTTGTTCGAGCAATTGTTCTACCCATTAAATTCCCTATTGGACCCACGCCAATTTCGGCACCAAATAAAAATATACCTAAACCGATAATAACAAATACTGCACCAATTAAAAACCTAAGTAAAACATCAGTTTCTAATGGAGAGATTGTAAAATTCAATATTAAAACCAAAAAGGTTATTGGCAATACTGAAAATGATACTTCTTTGAATTTCTTTAAAAGAACGTTGATAATAAATACCCCTTTCTAAAAGTGCATAGAAATATTATACCTTATTTTTAACGATTATCGTAAATTATTTATCCTTTATTTACAATCTCGTTATCTGCTGTTGATATATCATCAAACTTTTTGCTAATTTTATCTGTTGTAATATGTATATCTTTAACATTGTTACTAACAGTATCAATATTTCTACTTAATTTATCCCAACGTTGCTTATAACGAGCAAATTCAACGGATAATAAATTTAGATGTTCATGAATTTGAGCAGCATAACGATCGCGTTGCATATTAATTAAAACAGCTTGTACTGTTGTAAGTGTACTCATTAGAGTTGTAGGCGAAACTAGCCAGACATTTTTCTTTTGCGCATAATCAATAATCTCATAATGATAGGCATTTATACTTGCGAAAACAGCTTCAGCTGGAATAAACATAAATGCCTGATCTGAGGTTACATTAGGAATTATATATTTAGAAGAAATATCGTCTATATGCTTCTTACAATCTTTCACAAAATTCTTTTCTGCTAGATTTCGTTCTGTTTCACTTTTATCTTTGTCACTCATAATTCGATAATTTTCCAAAGGGAATTTGGAATCTATTGCCACAGTACCCATTGGCTCTGGAGCAAACAAAACTGCATCAGCTCTTGTACCATTAATAAATTGATATTGTTTCTGATATACTAAATCATTCTTATCGCCAAATACTGACGATAATACTTGATTTAATTGCACCTCACCATATACGCCACGTGTCTTTTTATCAGTCAATACATCTTGTAAAGATACAACTTCAACTGATAAATTATCTATTTTCTTTTGCGCCTCATCAATTTTACTCAAACGACTAACTATATTAGTAAATGTTTCATTTGTTTTATCAAATCCTTCAGAGAGGCTTTCATTTACTTTACGATCAATAAGCATCAGCCTTCGTTCGAGTTGTTCCTCTTGCTTTCCAAAATATAAATCTAATTTATGATCCATACTTTCTTGAAACTTAATACTATTTATATTTCTTTGTGTCTCTAAGTAAGAGTTTCTCTCTTGAAGTTCACTTAGTCTTCGGTCCATTCGATCAGTAAAATGATTAAATTCCTTATTTAATTCTTCTTTAATTAAATAAGTTTCTTTATTTAATGCATGTTCTATATTTTTATTCGGATTGAGATAGAGTTTAATAAGTATAAAAGCCAGTAAAATAAGAATCATTACCAACACAATTTGTTCCCACATAAATATACACATCCTTTAAAACATTGTAACATAGCCAATTAAGAATTTTTTACATATAAAATCATACCCAATGAGACCAATAAAATCCCAAGATAGATTCCCATTGATGGTTGACATAATTCTGGTAACATAACAACACTCCTTTATCTTATTATATGCGAAAACAAGCTTTTTTTACTAGACTTACGCTTCCATTAACAATTTTAAGTAAAATGAAGTATAATTACTTAGAAGGAGTGTTTATATGAAAAGAAAGAATACAATTTTTATTCCTATAGTCTTCTTGTCCTTCTTAATATTATTCGGAAGTTTTTATTTGATAAGCGAAGAAGATTACTTATTAGCATCTGTTTTAGCTTCTATTAGCCTGATTTCATTATTTATAGTCTATCGTCTTCTTAAAAAAGGAAATCAATATACTATTGATGAGCACGATGATGATTACATTTCACTTGATAACGAGCAAGATATTGAAGAAATTGATGATGAATTTGATAATACAGAGACAATTGAGGAAACTTACGTTGATGAAGTGATCATTGAAGCAATTCAAGAAAAAGAACAAAGTGACGAAAAGCAAATAAAATTTAAAGTTATAGTAAATGATGATTTTGAAGAAAATATTATGTCATTCATCTCCGATATGATAGAGGAAGATATGTTCCTAGAGTCATTGGAGTATAAATACTCTAACGAGCAAATTATAAAGTATAACTTACTGGGAGAAAACTTATATAAATATGAATTTCATCCTATTCCTCTTGTGGCTTTAATAAAAGATTTAAGAAACGAAAATATCATTAAATTAATGATTGGTATTAATAGCAAAAAAATGATTCATGTAGGCTATATTCCACAAAGTCATATTGAAACAGTTAAAGAGAATTATAATTCAATTAATAACGTAAAAGCCAGTTTAAGTGGTGGTAATTACAAATTATTATCATCTAAAAGTGATCGAGCATCTGAATACATTGATCCATTTATAGTTGAGGTTAGTATTTACCTTTAAAAAAAGAACTTTCTTAAGAAATGAACTGGTAAAGTGTTAGTAGACACATTAAAAAAAGTCTACTAACACTTTTTTAGTATAATTAAATAAAAGGAGAATATTATA
>CAZRNT010000110.1:0-3281 GCA_964601525.1 uncultured Erysipelothrix sp. | reverse complement strand
AAAGAAGAAGTGCTTGAAGAAGAAGAAACAGAAGAAACAGAAGAAACTACTGAAGAAATTGAAGAGGAAGAAACTCCTGAATTTGCTCCAGCGGTTGAACTTGAGGATGAGGGGATTGTTATTGAAAGAGAAGATGTCTTCCGCCCTCGTACAGATTATGTTTCTAAATTTGAGAAATTAGCGGATGCTTCAAGACAAGATGATCAAAGAACAGGTCGTTCTCGAAAGAAACGTCGTTTTGATGAGCCAGTAAGGACTTCAGAGTTACTTAAAGAAAAAGAATATGAAATTGTTCCAGAATATAGTGAGGAAGAATTAGAAGAAATTAGAAAACGTCAAGAAGAAGAAGAATCTTCATGGTATGAAGAAGAAATTGATTTTGATCTATTTGATGAATTTTATGACGAGGACTAGGTGATAAAATGAAAAAAGTTCCAATGAGAAAATGTATTGTAAGCAAAGAACAATTCCCTAAGCAAGAGTTAATCCGAGTTGTTCTTACACCAGAAGGTAATGTTGAATTGGATCTTAGCGGTAGAAAAAATGGTCGAGGAGCTTATTTGAGAAAAGATAAGGCTGTTATTATAAGCGCTAAAGAAAAAGCTTTACTCAATAAAAGTCTTAAGACCAAAGTTCCCAATGAAATATATGATGAGTTGTTGAAACATGTCATATAAAAATAGATTTTTACAGACTCTAGGGCTTTGTAAAAGAGCTGGAGCGATCCTATCTGGTGATGAATTAATGAATTCATTGGGTAAAAATGTGCATCTGTTAGTCTTAGCGAGCAATGCATCAGAACGCACACAAAAGCAAATCAAGGATAAATCAAAGTTCTATAAGATTGATTTGGTTGAAGGATTTTCAAGTGATGATTTTTATCGCTCGACATCACTTCAAAATAGAATGGTCTTAGGAATTACAAACAAAGGATTAGCTGATAAATTAAACACTTATATAAAGGAAAATGAGGTGACGCAATAAGTGAGTAATAAAAAAAGAACAAGAAAAAATAACAAACGACAAGGTCGTTCAAACAATCCATCAACAAGCGTTAATACAAAAAAGGTGGAAGCAGTAAGTCATATTGAATATGTTGAAGGAATTACTGTTAAAGAATTGGGAGATAAGATTAATCAATCTCCTGCTGATATTATTAAATTACTCTTCATGATGGGTACTATTGTGACCATCAATACATCATTAGACAATGAAACAGTTGAACTGATTTGTTTAGAATATGGTGTGGAAGCAGAGCAAGTTGAAGAGAAAGAAGAATTCACAATTGAAGATGACATCGTCGATCCAGAAGAATCATTGATTGAGCGTCCTGCAATTGTAACGATTATGGGGCATGTTGACCATGGTAAAACAACAACATTGGATACAATTAGAAAAACAAATGTTGTTAGTGATGAATTTGGTGGAATTACTCAGCACATCGGTGCCTATCAAATATCTTATCAAGGTAAAAAAATTACATTCTTGGATACACCAGGACATGAGGCTTTCACAGCCATGCGTGCTCGTGGTGCTCAAGTAACTGATTTAGTTATTGTTGTGGTTGCGGCAGATGATGGAGTCATGCCTCAAACAAGAGAGGCTATAGACCATGCTAAAGCAGCGAAAGTACCTTTAATCGTAGCTATCAATAAAATTGATAAACCCGATAAAAATATCGATCGAATTTACTCAGAGTTTTCTGAACTAAATATTATTCCAGAAGCATGGGGTGGAGATACAGTATTCGTTGAAATTTCTGCTAGAACTGGTGAAGGAATTGAAGAATTATTAGAAACAGTACTTGTAGCAGCTGAATTAGAGGAATTAAAAGCTAATCCAAATAGAACAGCTGTTGGTACAGTGATTGAAGCTAAACTTGATAAAGGTAGAGGGCCAGTAGCGACTCTATTAGTACAAAAAGGAACCTTAAAACAAGGAGATCCTGTTGTTGTAGGAACAAGTTTTGGTAAAGTACGTAAAATGGTTGATTACCGTGGAACAGAACTTGATGAAGCTCTTCCATCAATGCCAGTTGAAATTATCGGTTTAAATGAAGTGCCAATTGCTGGAGATTTATTCAAAGTGTTTGCTGAAGAAAAACATGCTCGTGCAATTGCTGACAAACGTAGTGAAGCAAGACAAGAAGCAGAAAGAAATCAGACTTCTGCATTAAGTCTTGATGATTTATCACAACAAATAGCTGATGGTACAATTCAAGATATTAACGTTATCTTAAAGGCTGATGTTCAAGGTTCTGCTGAAGCAGTGAAAGCATCCTTGGAAAGACTAGATGTTGGAGATGGTGATGTAAGAATAAATGTCATTAGAGCCACAGTTGGTGGAATTACTGAAAATGACATCATGCTTGCTGCAGCGTCAAATGCGCTAATTATTGGATTTAATATCCGTCCTACAATGGCAATTAGAAAAACAGCAGAAGAGCAAGGTGTAGAAATTAGATTGTATAATGTTATCTATAAGGCAATCGAAGCCATGGAGTTAGCCATGAAAGGATTGCTTGCACCTGAATTTGAAGAAGTTATCTTCGGACAAGCTGAAGTTAGAGAATTGTATAAAGTATCGAAAATCGGTACAATTGCTGGCTGTATGGTAACAGGCGGTAAAATGATGAGTGGTTCTGAAGTTAGATTATTACGTGATGGTGTTGTAGTTTATGAAGGACGAATGGGTTCTTTAAAACGATTCCAAAATGATGTAAAAGAAGTAACTTCAGGCTATGAATGTGGTATTACCATTGAGAACTATAATGACCTCAAAGAAGGGGATGTTATTGAATCTCATGGTGAGATTGAAGTAGACAGGGAGTGAGACTATGTCATTAAAAAAAGAAAGAATTGAATCATTGATAAAACGCGAACTAGCGCCTATCATTCAAAATAGATTAAATGATCCTAGTTTAGATTTCGTAAGTGTCACTGATGTTGAATTAACAAATGATTTATCTTATGCAACAATCTATGTTAGTTTCTTAAAAGAACAGAACAAAGAAAAAGGAATGGAAGCTTTAGAAAAAGCTAAAGGCCTTTTACGATCTGAAATTGCAAAGATTCTAACAACTCGAAGAACTCCAGAATTAATCTTCAAGTATGATGAATCCATTCAACATGGTGCAAAAATCGATGAATTATTAGAAAAAATAAATAAAGAAAAAGAATAAACATTAAGCGGGATTAGTAAAAACTAATTCCGCTTGTGCTTTGTATTTGTATTAATTCTAAAAAGGTTTATAATTAAACGGAAATGAGGTATTCATGAAC
>CAZRNT010000109.1:0-3281 GCA_964601525.1 uncultured Erysipelothrix sp. | reverse complement strand
TTATCACAAATGGAGCTACGGAATCATTAGCTTTATCTTTGTGGTCAGTATTAGATTTATCTGATGAAATAATTGTTCCGGTACCTAGTTTTCCTTTATATCAAACACAGGCAAAGCTTGTTGGTGCAAAGACTGTCTTATTAGATACCAGTTTTGATTCTTTTCAAATAAGTAAAGAATCCTTGAATGCTTGTGTTAGTGAGAAAACTAAGGCTTTGTTAATAACAAGCCCAAATAATCCTACTGGAACGATTTATAATCGTGAAAGCAATCAAGTGATTTATGATTTCCTCATGGAAAATGAGGATGTTTATCTCATTATTGATGAAGTGTATCGAGCCATGTTATTTGTTGATGATTATCCTTCGATGCGTGAATATAAGGATATAATTGATCGAATTATCATTGTGCAAAGTTTTTCTAAGTCTCATGCCATGACTGGTTGGCGTGTTGGTTATGTCATTGCGAATGAATCACTTATTGATTTGATGCACAAATTACATCAAAATATGGTGACAGGTATTTCAACTATTTCTCAACGTGCTGCCTTATCTGCTTTAGATATACAGATGACAGAGATGGTTAAGACGTTCAAAGAACGAAGTCAATATGTAAGCAAAAGATTGAAAGCGATGGGACTAGAGTTTGTTGAACCTGAGGGTGGTCTTTATACTTTCTTTTCGATTAAAGATTTTGGTATGACATCCTTAGAATTTGGTCATCGTTTGGCTAAGGAGAATGATCTTGTTTTAGTTCCTGGAGTATATTTTGGTACTGATGGATTTATGCGTTTATCGTATGGATTAGAAATGGAAAAATTGGAAGAGGGATTAAATCGCTTAGAGGCATTTATAAAGGGTCTCTAAGATAAGTTTAAAAACTTGTTTTGAATATAATTATATGATATTATTATCAATGGGCAAGAAAGCCCACATTCACACACCATGGATGAAATGACCCGTGCTCAATAAGAGTTGTCGTTTTGTGGAAGTGGTGGAGGACTAACGGAAAGGTAGGAGTTTAGTTATGTCAGTTGTGACAATGAAGCAATTATTAGAGAGTGGGGTTCATTACGGTCATCAGACACGTCGTTGGAACCCAAAAATGAAGCCATATATTTATACAGCTAAAAACCGTATACATATTATCGACTTGAATAAAACTCAAGAAAAAATCGATGAGGCTTATGCAGCGTTATTAGAAATCGCTGAAAAAAATGGAAAGCTTTTAATCGTTGGTACAAAGAAACAAGCAAAAACAATTGTACTTGAAGAAGCTTTACGTTCAGGTTCATTCTTCATGAACCAACGTTGGTTAGGTGGAACCCTAACAAACTTTAGAACCATTCAAAAAAGTATCCGTCGTTTAGTAGAAATCGAAGAGATGGAAAACTCAGGTTCAATTAATGTTTATACAAAGAAAGAAGTTTCATTATTATTAAAAGAAAAAGATCGTTTAGAAAACTTCTTAGGTGGAATTAAGGAAATGAAGAAACTTCCTGATGCAGTATTTGTTGTTGATCCAATTGAGGATGCAAACGCTGTTGCGGAAGCTCGTAAATTAAATATTCCAGTATTCGGTATTGTTGATACAAACTGTGATCCAGATGCAGTTGATTATGCAATTCCTGGAAATGATGATGCAATTCGTTCAATTCGTTTAGTAACTGCTTTAATGGCAGATGCAATGATTGAACCAAAAAATGGTATCTTGACAGTTGCTCACCAAGGTGATCAAGAAAATGATATTACAATGGAAGATGTTATTGTTAACGTAGAACAACAAAACGCTGAAAATGAGCGTCGTCGTCGTCAACGTTTCGAAGAACGTCGTCAACGTAATGATCGTCGTCGTCAAAATCGTTACCAAGGTCAAAACAGACCTCAAGCAAATCGTAAACCAGAAAACGAATAATATAAATAAAAATAAAATTAAAGTAAATATACTAGATAGAGAGGGACAATATGATTACAGCAAAACTTGTTAAAGAATTACGTGATCGTACAGGAGCGGGAATGATGGATTGCAAGAAGGCGCTTGAAGCGACTGAGGGCGACATTCCTAAAGCGATTGATTGGTTACGTGAAAAAGGAATTTCAAGTGCAGAGAAAAAATCAGGAAGAATTGCTGCTGATGGATTGACAAACTTAATTGTTGATGGAAATAGAGCAGTTGTTGTTGAAGTTAACTCTGAAACTGACTTTGTTGCAAAAAACGAAGAATTCTTAAAATTGGTTAAAGATTTATCAGAACTTATCTTAAAAGAAAACCCAGCAGATTTAGATGCTGCATTGGCTCTTGACTTAGATGGTTCAACTGTTGCAGATACAATTACTCAAGCAACAGCTAAAATTGGTGAAAAAATTTCACTTCGCCGTTTTGAAGTTGTTGAGAAGACAGATGATCAAGTCTTTGGTGAGTATGTACACATGGGTGGACGTATCTCAGCTGTTACTGTTGTAGAAGGTAGCGAGGAATTTGCTCGTGATATTGCAATGCAAGTTGCATCAATGTCACCTGTATATGTTTCACGTAAAGAAGTTCCTGCAGAAGTAATGGAGCATGAGAGAAACATCCAAGTTGAAATTATCAAAAATGATCCAGCACTTGCTGAAAAACCAGAAAAAGTTATTAAAGGAATCGTTGAAGGTCGTGTTAATAAAACATTACAAGATGTTTCATTAGTTGATCAACCATTCTTTAAAGATCCAAACGTTAAAGTAGCACAAATTCTTAAAGACGAAAACGCAAATGTAATTAAATTTGTTCGTTTTGCAGTTGGAGAAGGAATTGAAAAGCGTGAGGAAGACTTCGCTGAGGAAGTAGCAAAAGCTTCAAAAATTAACTAAGGACACATTTTGTGTCCTTTTTGAAAGGATGGGCAGCCAATGTATAAGAGAATTTTACTGAAATTAAGTGGGGAAGCGTTATCAAGTAATGATGAAATTTTTGTAAGAGAAGTACTTGATGACTTAGCTTCTCAAGTTAAGAAAATTGTTGATTCCGGTGTTGAAGTAGCAATTGTAGTGGGTGGAGGTAACTTCGTTCGTGGTCGTATGGCTGAAGATTTAGGAATAGATCGTATTCAGGTTGACTATATGGGCATGTTGGGAACTGTTATTAATGCACTTGCTATTCAAGGAGCGCTTGAACGCCATGGTGTTGAAACTCGTGTTCAAACTGCGATTGATATGACTAAAGTTGCTGAGCCTTTTATTCCAAGAAGAGCAATTCGTCATATGGAAAAAATTGATGAGTTTTTAATACAAGATGTAGCTGAA
>CAZRNT010000108.1:0-3421 GCA_964601525.1 uncultured Erysipelothrix sp. | reverse complement strand
ATATGGTTTTAGAGGATTTAACAGAGCGCGAGGAAAAAGTCTTAAGATTAAGATTTGGTTTAGAGGATGGTCGTACACGTACGCTTGAAGAGGTAGGACGTGAATTTGATGTAACTCGTGAGAGAATTCGTCAAATTGAAGCAAAAGCACTAAGAAAACTGAAACATCCAACAAGATCAAAAAGATTACGAGACTTTATGGACAAACAATGATTAAGATTTCTAAACGACTACAGGCCATCGGAAATTTAGTTCCCGATGGCTCTGTTTTGGTTGATATAGGCACAGACCATGGTCTTTTGATGATTGATTTACTTAAAAAAGGCAAGATTCCTTATGCATACGGTATAGATATAGCTAAAGAACCGTTAAATGCTGCAAGAAGCAACATTGAATTTCACAATTTGTCTGATAAGATCAGCCTACAATTAGCAGATGGATTAGAAAAATTTAATGAAAAAGCTAATTGCTTTGTTATCGCGGGAATGGGTGGGGAGACAATATGGAATATTATTACGGCTTATCAATTTGCAATTAATGATTGTTTGATACTTCAGGCTAACAGTAAATTGTCATTTTTACGTGAACAATTATTAAAGTCATCTTTTAAAATTGTAGAAGAAGTTTATCTTTGTGATAAATCAAAGGACTATATTCTTATTAAAGTTATAAAAACTAAAGATAAGCAGGATTATGATTTGATGGATCTTGAGATTGGTCCTGTATTAAGACGTAAGAGTGATTCTGACTACATAAATTATTTAAAGAACAGAGAGATTTATCTTCGAGACTTTAAAGTGTATAATAGAGATATAGAACGTGAACATAGAATGATAGGGCAGTATTTAAAGGAGTGTTTAGATGAATCAATTCAATAAAGATTTTATGAAGAAAATGAATTTTATCAAATTAACGGAAGTTCAAGAAAAAGTTTTGGCTCAAATTGATAAAAACCGTGATTTGATTGTTAAATCAGAAACAGGAACAGGTAAAACACATGCGTTTCTTTTTGCGATAAGTGAAAAAATTGATTTGGATATTAATTATTGTCAGGCAATAATTTTAGCACCTACTCGTGAATTAGCGATGCAAATTTTTGATTTTTCTAAAGCAATGCAGGAAGTGGATGATCGTTTGACCATTGATTTAGCGATCGGTGGAATGGATAATTCACGTTTAAGCAAAAAAATGGAAAATCAACCTCATATCATTATTAGTACTCCTGGTAAATTCTTGGATATACTGTCATGGAAAATACTAAGACTTGATTATGTAAAACAAATTATTCTAGATGAAATGGATATGATGCTTGATTACGGCTTTATTGAAGATGTAAATAAAATAGCAAGTCATTTTAAAAATGAGAGCAACTTTTATTTGTTTTCAGCTACACTACCACAAGGTTTAAGAGCTTTCATCAATCGTTACTTACGTAATCCAATTGAAATAAGCATTAGTGAAGATGAGAAGATGAAACCTAGAATTGAACATATCTTAATTAATCATCGTCATCGTGATATCAATGACGAATTACTTGACCTTATTACAAGTATCAATCCTTTATTAGCACTTATATTTACCAATACAAAAGTGCAAGCAGAAGAAACTGCAGCTTATTTAAGAGAATATGGTATTGATTGTCTAGAAATTCATGGTGGATTGAAAGACAGAAGGCGTAAACAAGTTTTACGTGAAATTAAAAATTCTAAAGTTCAATTTATAGTTGCTACAGACTTAGCGGCTAGAGGTATCGATTTACCAGAAATTTCTCATGTTATCAATCTAGGTTTACCAAGTCATGATTTATCTTTCTATACACACCGTGCAGGTAGAACTGGACGTTCTGGACGTGAAGGTTATGCAATAAGTTTAGTTTCTGATAAAGAAGAATCTTCAATTAGAAAACTAATGAAAGAGGGAATTAAGTTTAATTACAAACGTGTATCAAATAATGAACTAGTAGATGCTCGACCATTTATTCATACTCGTACTCGTCAAAAAACTGTTGATCCAGAAATTGTACAAATTTTAAATCGTAAAACTAAAAAAGTTAAGCCTGGTTATAAAAAGAAAAGACAACAAGAAATTCAAAAAATCCAAAGTCAAAAACGTCGTGCTAAAATTCAAGAAGAGATTAAAAAACAGAAAAAAGAACGTGCAAAGAAAAAACAAAAAGAATTTGATTATTAAAGGAGCTTGGCATGAAGAATTTGTATCGTAAAAAGAAAATTGATAACTATGAAGGAAGCAGCGAGCATCTTCAAAAAGAACAAAGTATTAATAAAATGATTAACACTCGTTTGAAAATTTTTATTGCTGCTTTGGTTTTTTTAGCGTTCGTATTGATTTACAGACTCTATACTATACAAATTGTGGATGCCGACCACTATGCTGATTTATTAGAAAAATCTCATATACCTAATGTTGGTATGTCGACAATGCGTGGAGAATTTTTAGACCGAAATGGTAATGTTTTGGTTTCTAATAAATCGGTTAATTCAATCACTTATTATCCTCCTAAAGGAAGTAATAGTAAGAAAAGATGGGAAATTGCTAATGCTTTTGTTGAAGATTTCGAAATAGAGGATGATTTAAAAGAAGTTGATTTGAAAAATTTATGGCTTATGTTAAATGATAATGGTAAAGATTTAATCACAGAGGAAGAAAACACAGCCTATTCTAAAGGGGAATTAAAATCCAAAGACATAGAATATCTTAAATATTCTCGAATTAATAAGGATATGTTAAAAACATTATCAGAACAAGATAGAAAAGCATTTAAAGTTTATTATGCGATGGGTTCCGCAACTGCAGCTCAAGCTGCTGTAGTTATTGAAAATGCCAAAAGTGAAGAAATAGCTTACTTGTCCGAACATATCGATAAATTTCCGGGTTTCTCATTTAGTACTAGTTGGGATCGAGAACACAATAACAAGGTAGGTTTATCATCTTTAATTGGTAATGTAAGTGATATATCAAGTGAAAAACTTGATTACTATCTCGCTTTAGGTTATCAATTAAATGACCAAGTGGGTTCTTATGGTTTGGAATTTCAATATGAAGAATTATTATCTGGTGTAAAAAGTAAGTACGTAATTGACAATGAAGACAGACAACTTGAATTAGAAAAAGAAGGTCGTAAAGGTTATGATTTAAAGACCAGTTTAGATTTAGAATTGCAAGAATTTATTGAAAAAACATTAGAAGAAACTATGGAATCTGTTAAATCAGATCCACGAAGAAAACCTTTTAAAGAGATGCATATGGTTGTTACAGATCCTAATACCGGTGATATATTAGGTTTAGCTGCAATGAAACGTGACTCAAAAGGTAAATATTATAATGACCCTCAAAGTCTTATGTTAGATGGTTTCCCAGTAGGTTCTACAATTAAAGGGGCAACTGTTTATATGGGACTGGAT
>CAZRNT010000107.1:0-3443 GCA_964601525.1 uncultured Erysipelothrix sp. | reverse complement strand
CCTTGACCCTGCATTATTGCGTGCTGGACGTTTTGATAGAACAATTACAGTTGGTTTACCTGATGTTAAAGCTCGTACAGAGATATTAGCTGTTCATGCTCGTAATAAGAAATTGGCAGATGATGTTGAGTTGAAGAATATTGCTCGACGTACTCCTGGTTTCTCGGGTGCCGATTTAGAGAACGTCTTGAATGAGGCAGCTATTCTTACTGTTAGAGAAAAAGAAGATATGATTACAACGCCTATTATTGATGAAGCAATTGATCGTGTCATTATGGGGCCTGCTAAGAAGTCTAAAAAGTATTCTGAAAAAGAACGTTATATGGTTGCGGTTCATGAAACTGGACATGCTATTGTTGGATTGAAACTTGAAAGTGCTGATATGGTACAGAAAGTAACAATTATTCCTCGTGGAGATGCGGGTGGATATAACTTGATGACTCCTCGTGAGGAAACCTTTACACAAAGTCGTTCTGACTTAATTGGTAAAATTACAGGTTACTTGGGTGGACGAGTTGCTGAGGAAATTGTCTTCAATGAAATTTCTACTGGTGCTTATGCGGATATACAATCTGCGACTAAGATTGCTAGAGCAATGGTTATGTCTTATGGTATGAGTAATCTTGGACCAATTCAATATGAAAATGGTGGTGGAGATAATGTCTTCTTAGGAAGAGATTATTCATCAGCACAAAATTATTCGGGTGAGATTGCGTTTGAAATTGATAAAGAAGTTCGTCGTATTATTGATGAGGCGTATGAAAATGCTCGTCAATTAATAATTGATAATCGTGATTTACTTGATCGAATTGTTGATGGACTCCTTGAACATGAAACATTAACGGCAGAACAAATTCAACGTATTGTTGAGGGCAAGCCAGCTGTAGAAGTTGTTGAAGAACCTCAAGATGATGTTATTGTTGAAGCGGATGTAGTTTAAAAAGTAATTACCCCAATTTATTTTGGGGTTTTTTTATAAAAGGAGATATTTTATGTCAGATAAAATAATTAGAGCTCTTGCTCTTAATGATGAAATAAGATTATTTATTGTAGATACAAAGGATTTGGTTGAGAAAACTCGTAAATTACATCAAATGTTTCCAACTAGTGCAGCGGCATTAGGGAGAACAATGAGTGTCGCAACAATTATGGGTTCAATGCTTAAAGATGAAAAGGAAAAATTAAAAATTGAGATTAGGGGTTCCAATGAAATTGAATATATCCTTGTTGATGCCTTTAATAATGGAAATGTTAGAGGTTTAATTTCAAATCCTCAAGTTTTCATGGTTAATGAAGCAAATGGTAAATTAGATGTTGGTGGTGCTATTGGTGCTGGAACATTGAAAGTAATCAAGGAAACTGAAGGACAGAGTTCATTTGTTTCTCAAGTTGATTTACAAACTGGTGAGATTGGTGATGATTTTGTTTATTATTTTGCTCAAAGTGAACAAATTCCTTCTGCTTTGTCAGTTGGAGTATTGGTCAATGAGGATTTAAGTATTGCTTCAGCGGGAGCATTGTTATTCCAAGTCTTACCTTCCGCAAGTGATGAAAGTATAGATCAGGTTGAAAAGGTTTTAAGCAATCTACCAGCTATTTCAAGTTTACTTTTGGAAAAAGACGCTGAAGAGATTCTCTTATCATTATTTGATGATGTGAGAATATTGGACGAGAAAGAATTACAGTTTGAGTGTACATGTAATCGAGAACAAATGCTTTCGGCCCTTGCTACACTAACAAAAGAAGATCTACAAACAATGATTGATGAGGATAAAGGTGCCACTTTGGAGTGTCATTATTGTCATAGTCAATATCCTTTTTCAGAGGATGAGTTAAGAAACTTACTAGTTGATTAGTTGTTCTTTAGATTAAGATGATAAATTATGCTTAATTTGTTATTATATAAGAAGATAAATGAGAAGGAAAGTGTGATAACTGTGGAAAAAGATTTATTAAGTGAACAAGAACAGGTTAGAAGAGAGAAGATGCAGGATTTAATTGATAAAGGTATTAATCCTTTTTCAAGTGGTTTTAAACCTGAATCAAACAGTAATGAATTGTTTGCGAAATTTGATGAAATGTCAAAGGAAGAATTAGCAGAGCTTGATTACCATACATCGGTTGCTGGTCGAGTTATGACTAAGCGTGTTATGGGTAAAGCTGGATTTTTCCATTTACAAGATCGTGATGGACAAATTCAAGTTTACTTAAGAAAAGATGCTGTTGGTGAAGAGTGGTTTGAATATTATAAAGAAATGGACCTTGGAGATATTGTCGGTATTGAAGGTACTGTTTTTAGAACAAATCATGGAGAATTGTCAATTAAGGCTGATAAGATTGTCCACTTAACAAAGGCTCTAAGACCTTTACCAGATAAATATCATGGGCTTGTTGACCAAGAAGAGCGTTATCGTCGTCGCTATGTTGATTTAATCATGAATGAAAAATCAAGAGAAGTTGCGATGTTGCGTCCTAAGATTATGAGAGAAATTCGTTCTTTCTTTGATGCAAAGGGATTAATCGAAGTGGAAACACCAGTCCTAACACCAATTCTAGGAGGTGCTGCGGCTCGTCCGTTTGAAACGCATCATAATACTCTAGACATGGAGTTCTACTTAAGAATCGCTACAGAACTACCTCTAAAGAGATTAATTGTTGGTGGTTTAGAAGGGGTATATGAAATTGGACGTCTATTTAGAAATGAAGGAATGAGTCCTAAACATAATCCTGAGTTTACCACGATAGAAGCTTATGTTGCTTATGCAGATTTTAAAGACATGATGGTCTTGCAAGAAGAACTATTAGAACACCTAGCAAATACTGTATTAGGAACAACAGAAATAACATATCAAGGAGTAGACATTAGTCTAAAAGGACCTTTTAGAAGAGTTCATATGGTTGACATTGTTAAAGAAGTTACAGGTGTTGATTTATGGCCAAATATGTCAGATGAAGAGGCAGTTAAGATTGCTAAAGAACACAATGTACCATTAGAAAAACATCAAAAAACTTATGGTCATGTTGTTAACGAATTCTTTGAAACATTCTGTGAAGACAAGATTGTTCAACCAACATTTGTTTATGGTCACCCAGTCGAAGTCTCACCATTAGCTAAAAAGAACGAAGAAGATCCACGCTTTACTGACCGATTTGAAACATTCATCGATGGAAGAGAATACTCAAACGCATTTAGCGAGCTAAACGATCCAATCGATCAACGCGAAAGATTCGAAGCACAATTAAGAGAAGCAGACTTAGGAAACGACGAAGCAAACGAAATGGACGTCGATTATGTAGAGGCGTTAGAATACGGTATGCCACCAACAGGTGGAATTGGTATAGGGTTAGACAGATTAATCATGTTATTAACTGATAGCCAAAGTATCAGGGATGTTATTCTTTTCCCACATATGAGACATCGTGCAGAATAAGTAGATATTATA
>CAZRNT010000106.1:0-3446 GCA_964601525.1 uncultured Erysipelothrix sp. | reverse complement strand
GGCAATTGAACAATCTTAGTTTCAACCCCCAAAGCTTCTTTTAAAACCTTATCATAATTCTTAAGCTCTTTATAAGCTTTAGAACCAATAGCATAGAGTTCTGGATTGTGAACCTCTAAAATTTTTAGTTCTTCGATAAGACCAGATATTTGAATATCCATATAGGATTCATCAGCAATCAGTGCATTTAATTCATCTGCATCGGAATTACTTTCTTCGAAAGCTTCAATTTCACCCTTGCGGTTGTACTTTATGAGATCAGTCATATATGCACCCCATAATTTAGTGCCCTTATAAGCTAGCTTTTGTCTTCTATCCCCTGAGAATTTGAAGATATCTAATTCTTCATGGAATGATGCGAAAGCTAAGTCATTAAGGTGAAGCTTAATGTCATTAAAAGCACTTTCTTTAGTCTCATCTCTCATGCCGAAATTTAAAGCAATTAAGATAGCATCTTGATGAAGACCTAAACTTTCTATATCTATACTGCTAAGATCTTTGTTCAAAGTTTTGACTGCTGTATTTAGATAATAGCCATGACCATTCATATCATATCGATCATCTTCCCATATAGCCCAACTTGAACATTTGCCATATTTCTCTTTTATTACGTTAAACTGTAATTCTGTAATCATATTACCTCTCCTTGAATGTGATACCATCATAGCAAGTATAGATGACAATAATAGGTATCTACTAAAAAAACCTTCGATTGAAGGTTTTTTATTTGCTATTTTCTTCTAAATAAAGTTTATTATCATATTTTTTAAAGAAAGGATAATAAACCAAAAACGAACTAAGTAGAAGAACAAAAGCTAAAACAATACTACGCCAATCACCTAATGTGGAAATAAAGATACCTATTGGTAGCGGCATTACCCATGGCGATACTAAACTTGGTATACTAACTAAGTTTAATTTAATTGCAGCATAGGAAATTAAAGTTGAAATAATTGGAGCAAGGAAGAAGGGAATATTAAAATAATGATTGGATACAACTGGTATACCAAAAATTACTGTTTCATTAATATTGAATAAACTAGCATGAAATGATTCCTTACCATTCTGTTTTAGATGTTCACTTTTCGCAAAGAAACGCGCTGCAAATGCTAGACCAAAGGTTGCACCTGATCCACCAATCCATACTGCCCATTGGTAGAACACTTCAGAACCTAAGAATATAGCGCTGCTTCCTAACAATACAAGGTAAGTGTTAATTAAGGCCATATAAAACCAAAAAGGTCTAAATAAGGTACCTATAACGCCTACACCATGAATTCCTAATACCCAGAAACTACAAATTAATACAATAACTAGGATAATAAAAGGTAAAGAAGCAAATACTTTACTAATCATTATAATAAATTCCGCAATCCAAACTACATTAGCTTTAAGTAAATAAGAAATTCCTAAAACAATTAGAAATACAAATAGACTAGGTAATAAACGATTGAAGTAATCATTAACCGCTAATGGAAAACTTTTAACATTTATTTTTATTCTTTCAGAAAACTTAAATAAAACATAAATAAAGACTGAGAATAAAAGTGAGAAGATTGTATATTCCATAATATGACCTTCTTGATAAAACTGAAGAAGTACAACTAAAGATACAAATACACCTGAATATATAAGATGTTTTTCATCGTCTTCAAATAAATCTTCTAATGTTAAGTAAGTAAATAAAACCCCTATTAAAGCAGAATAAGCTTGATAGAGATATACAACACTTTGATGCATTTCTTTTGAGATATATCCAAATCTCATCATTTGATAAACAACAAAAACTAAGGCTGAAATGGCTAATTGAATATAAGCAACTTTTATAATTGCCATTTTACATGCATTTAAGTATTTGTTTTGTTGAATCGCATTTACTATATTTTCTAATTTCATATAATTCACCAAACCTCTTCTAAATCAAAAAAAGAAGGATTTATATCCTTCTTAATCAATAGGAACAAATTGTATCTTTGTATTTCGATCTATATAATCAACAAGCGATACAAAATCAGGATGTATAAATCCTATCACGTTTGTACGTGCATCCATTGAGAAATCTTTTTTTGTAATTTGAATTTCTCCACTATATCTTCCTGATAGAGCATTTTCGATAGTTATACTTCCTCTAGGACGTACATTATTATCAGTTATATCAATATTAGGAATTCTAGGTGTTGCCATTCTAATTACATTTTCTGATAAATCTTTTCTTACATTGTAAACTTCATCATACATATTTCTATACTCTTTTTTAAAGTGTACAGGAATGTGCATTGTATGATCAGTCATGTAAGCTTGTATATATTTTAATGTTTCAACATGAGCAATTGAATCACCAATCAAAATATCACGAATTTTGCAATCATGGATTAATTCCACAGCTGCAACATATGGATTTACTTGACGGTGTTTTTCAACAGTTGGTAAACCTTCATGCAATGGGAATCGTTTTAGCTTATCCCCAGGTACGAATGCCATAATTGGAATATCATGTTTAATAAATGAAGCATTACGGTTATTGAAATAATCTAAACTTAATCCTGTTTCTGTTTTTGGATAAAAGTTATGCATAACTGAGATGTTAGTGAAATCAACACCATTTGCTTTTGCTTCTAAGATATAATCCTCATCAACAACACTTGCATTTAAAACAAGTTTGAAATCTTTGAGGAGGGATTTGATGACATCAAAGTCATCAAACCCATAATCTAAACGCAATACTTCAAATCCTTTTTCTTTTAAGGCTGCATAATCATTCTCTTCTACACCTAACTTTTCAAAAGTAGCTGGTGAGATATCTGGAACTAATTGCAAGCCAAGATCTAAACATGTTTGTTGAAATTTCGGTAACATTTCATCAAGTTTGGATAAGTCCTCTTCTGGTATATGTAAAGAGGTGAAGATATATTTCGCACCAATTTTAGCTGCATCTTCTAAGTATTGATAATCCAAATCTTTAAAATAGCTCGAAATTCCTAACATTATTGTCCTTTTTCAGCTTCTGCAGCTGCCATGTCTGCTAAGTCCTTGCTTTCCATAGCTTTAACGAATGGATAGAAGATCAAGAACATGAATACCCAACCAACTAATACGAATAGAACTGCTCGGAAATCTCCGTTTGTAGCTGCCCATGTTTTAAGTGGAGCTGGTGTAATCCAAGAAATAATCATAACTGGAACCGGGATTAATCCTAGATTAGTTAAGATAATAGCTGCAAGTGCTAATACAAGGTATGACAAGATGAATGGAATCATCATTAATGGGTTTAACATGATTGGAAGACCAAAGATTAGTGGTTCTCCGATGTTGAACAATGCTGCTGCTAATGATAGTTTTCCAAGTCCTTTTAGACGTGGTGATTTTGAAGTAATCAATGCAACTGCTAATGGGAATAATCCTGTCCAAATATAGTTGTCCATCCATACTGATGTATATGTATATTT
>CAZRNT010000105.1:0-3456 GCA_964601525.1 uncultured Erysipelothrix sp. | reverse complement strand
GAATCAAAGAAAGCCCCTCTCGTATATCACTGCCCTCAAAATTCTTATCTTTTTCTTTTAAAACATTATGCTTTCGAGCATAGTCATTAATGACCTTAGTAAAACCAGACCTAAAACCAGCAACATGAGTACCACCATCTTGAGTCCTTACTAAGTTAACATAAGCATAGGTATCTTCATGATAGCCCTCATTATACTGTAAAGCCATTTTTACATTAATTTCATTACTCTTACCTTCAAGTAAAATAGCATCATTTAGAACTTCAGTATCCTCATGAACATATTGCATAAAAGCAACAAGACCATCTTCATACTGGAATTCACGTGTTTGTTCAATTCTTTGATCAGAAACAACAAAACGAATTCCTTCAAGTAAAAAAGCGGATTCTTGGACTCTTTCACAAATTGTATTAAAGTTTAATCGAGCATTAGAAAAAATACTTGTATCCGCTTTGAAACGTACAAAACTTCCTTGCTTTTCTTTACCAGCCTTTTTTTCTAATTTACTTACTTTTTTACCACCATCATAAAAATTCATACTATATTCATAGCCTTGATGATAAACTTTCGCATTTAATTCTGAACTCAATGCGTTTACTACTGAGGCACCCACCCCATGAAGTCCACCTGAGGTTTTATATCCGCCTGCTTCAGAAAATTTTCCTCCTGCATGCAAGACTGTAAATATAACTTCTAAAGCACTTACTCCAGATGTATGCTCTTCAACCGGCATTCCTCTACCTTCATCACGAATACTGATTGTTTGATCATCTTCAATATTTATATAAATGTTTTTACCATGTCCATTTAAAGCTTCATCTATTGCGTTATCAACAATTTCCCATACTAAGTGATGGAGGCCTTTTTGATCAGTTGACCCAATATACATACCAGGTCTTTTACGAACTGCATCTAATCCTTCTAAAATCTCAATACTAGAAGCAGTATATCCCGAATTACTCACAGTATCAAAACTCCTCTCTTGTGTATTATACCATGTGAAAAGCAAGGTTTCATCTATCTTTTATTGTATTATATATGCTAAAATAGTGGAGAGGTGATTTCATGGCCATATTTCTAGCAAGTATAATTGGCTATCTATTTGGTTCTGTTCCTTTTGCTTTAGTTATTGGAAAAGTGTTTTATCAAACCGATGTAAGGGAACACGGCTCAGGAAATTTAGGCGGAACTAATGCCGGACGAACTTTAGGAGCTAAAGCAGGAATTGCTGTTGCTGTCCTTGATGTTTTAAAAGCAACAATTTCAATGACTGTGGCGTATCTATTGCTTAAAGACCCAAATGCAATTCTAGCAGCTGGTTTCTTTGCAACCATTGGTCATTGCTACCCTTTATTCGCTAATTTCAAAGGTGGTAAAGCAGTTTCAACCTCAATGGGTTTTCTACTTGGTATTTCAATTTTTCTAAGCCACCAAGCCATCTTGCATTTTATTGTACCACTCTTAATTTTCTTTATTGTTTTATTCTTAAGTAAAATGGTCTCACTATCAGCAATGATAAGTATTACCAGTGCAAGCATTATCTTATTTGTTAGTCAAAAAAACTTACATATATCAATTGCTTTTTTAATTGTTAATATCATTGTGATACTACGACACAGAACTAATATAAAAAGAATTATTGATGGAAGCGAAAATAAAATTAAATGGATGTAAAAGGAAGATGATCAAGTCATCTTCCTTTTTTATTATTCTACCGAAACAAAATATTCATAGGAATCATTATTTTTCTTAATATAATCAATCGTATATGCCCTTTTTATTTTTCCTTTTTGGTCTAAACTATACGCGTAATTGAGAATATCGTTTATTTGTTCAAAAGTAAACTTAATGACTATGTGATTGATAGAGTCATCGATATAAAATGGAACTGTATCATCTTTTTCATTATCACTTAAAGCCATTGAAAATCTTTGGTTTTTACTTCCTTCATAATCTGTGAAAATAAGATAATCAAATTCATCTTCCAATTCCTTTATCGATTCAATAACTTTCTTTTGTTCTTCAATAATATCAAAATTAATTTTTTCGCTTTTATTTATATATAAATTCATTTTATAATTCCTTTCTTTCCACTAAGCACTAATAATTCAATTGTTAATTCATCAGGACCACCTTTAATATATTGATCAATAATTGCTTGCTCTGCATTCCAAGTTAATGGACTCATTGCACAAAATCTTTTACGATCTAGATCACTTATTTTTAGTTTATAAAAAACACTAGTTTCTTTAGCCTTAGGAAATTCTTCCCTAAAGCGATTGAGCACAAGCTCTTCATGTTTTACTTCCTTTTGAAAAAACTCTCTAATTTCCATAAAATAATTACTGCCTGGTATGACTTTTATTATTTGTGCATCATTTTTCATAATTCTTTTAAATTCTGCATAATTAGCCGGTGACAAAATAGACAAGACACAATCAACAGTATTATTTTTAAAAGGTAAATTGGATAAATCAGAAACGAAAAATTGCATGTTTGAATAATGTTTAGCAGCCAATGCTATCGCATCTTTTGCCAAGTCTATACCTATTTTATCTTGATGACTTTCGATTTTATTTAAAAAGCTTCCTTCCCCACAACCAGCATCTATCATTATACCCTGGGTATTTTCAACTAATAAGTTCAATACATCAAGCAGTGGTTCATAATAATTATTGACTGCTATGATTTCATATCTATTTTCAAAAAAATGCTTGTTATAAAACTCATCAGGAGCTTGGTTTTCTAGGTTCAAATATCCTTGCTTACTAATGTCAAAACTATGATTCTTTTGACATTTTATGCTTGAATCAAAACTTAAGTCTCCTGAACAAATTGGACATTTCATTACAGGGATAAGATTTTGAAGTCTTTGCTGGGCGGCTGTTTTTTTAGATATCATATTCATTCACCTTATTCTTTCACTTAGATTTTTCACTCAATGACTTACTCTTAGTAATAGGATACTACTAAGGGAATTTAAAGACAAATAAAAAAGCTAGATTTCTAGCTTTTTAGTAAGGTTTTGGACAAATTTGGCCTAGTATTACAGATTTTTTTGCTCCTGTTGCACTTGGAACATTAGCTGGTCGAGAGTGAATGCATTGATTTCCTAAAATAGCAAAAGCTATAGCTTCTTTTGCATCACTTGATAATTTTAAATCTTCCTGACTAATTACATTAATATGAGGTAAGTAATTTTGCAATTCTTGCATTAATACAGGATTATAAGCTCCACCACCTGAGACAATCACTTCATCCAAATCACTTGGTAAAAACTTGTGATAACTGTCTTGCATCGACCATGCAGTGAATTTTGTTAAAGTATAAATTACATCATTTGCTTGATTTTTATACTTTTCTAATGTTGGTCTTAAAGCTTCTTCACCAAACATTTCTCTCCCAGTTGATTTGGGAGGCTTTGTTTCATAATAAGGATTCCTTTTTAAATCCTCA
>CAZRNT010000104.1:0-3473 GCA_964601525.1 uncultured Erysipelothrix sp. | reverse complement strand
ACATCATTTCGGTTGAGATGATATTTTTTATTTACTAAAACATTGATTTTAGATAAATTGGCTGTTGCTGAAGGTTTGGATGTGTTTGGTTTATTCGTATTTGTGTTGTTATTTTGATTTGTATTAGAATTGCTTGTATTATTGTTTGTTCCTGCAGAAGTTTCTGTATCGGGATTTATTTCAACAGGCTTTTCTTCGACAATAATATCAGCTGTTTCTTTTTTGTTTAATTCAGGAATCTCGATTGTTAGAGTAAATTTACCGGCTGTGTCTTCTTTGAAGTCACTTTCAATCTTGCTAGTTAATTCTTTATCATATTGTCCAAAATAATTTAGATACGCTTTACTCTCCAAGAGATCAGCAATTTTTTCTCCGAATTCTAATGTATATGTTTCTTTAAGCTCATTACCGTCTTTGGTTTTAATAATAAAATCATCGTTCTTTTTATGAACAATTTTTAATTCTTTTTCAATCTTATTTTTTTTATTTCCCGCAACAATTTTAATTGTTCCTTCATTACCAATAGGAATTTTATTATTGTCTTTTAAAGTAATGTTATAGAATTTATAAATATCTTCTAATTGATCATCTAAATTGTAGCTGTTTTTATTGATTTCTAATATTAAATCTAATGTTTCGTAGATACTATTTTCTTCATCAATTTGATTCAATATATCTTTTTTATCAATAAAAGTATATTCAGTGACCTCTATAATATCTTCTTTTAAAACAATTTGGGTTTTATATTTTTCTTTAATAAAAATATATCCGCCAATCATAGACATTAATAAAATTAATGTCGCACTTATAACAATAGTTTTTCTTTTCATCTTCTACCCCTTTATATTTATATCTATTTTACTATGGTTTAGTCATTAAATAAACTAAATTACTTATATTCCCTTATATATTGCTACTTATATGTTAAAATGATAGTCTTAGTTACGTTGGAGGTTTTTATGAATATACAAAAACTAATTATTCATTCATTGGATCAAGATATGAGAACTGAAGTTTTATCAGAAAAATTAATGAATTTAAATGAAGCGTCTTATGTAATGGAATATATTGAAAGATTTACAAGATCATTTTTAAATAGCTCTGGAACCTATTTTGGAGTGCTAAATGAGGACAGTCAATACATTGATATTGTTAATCAAAAATTTGATTTTATTTCTTATACAAAAGAAATTGCGAAAAGGTATTTTGATTTTCATCGAAATCAAGATGAGTCTAATAATATTAATTTAATTTTTTCGCAAGTTGAGCATTCTGATCAATTGTTCTTTGCTTGTTATGAAGTTCATGCTAAAGATGGATTTATAAGGATTTTAAATGAGAGTGATATTAAAGAGAATCAAATCATTCATAATTCTATGATATTACCGAATAGTTTTTCTTCTGTTAAATCAGCTTTTCTTTTTAATTTAGAGAGTTCTGAAATAATTCTAAAAGGACAGAGTAAATATGAAGAATTTTTTTCTAATTTATTTGATTGCATAATTCAACCAAATTCCAAAACAAGCTTTACAATTATGCAAGAATTAATTAATGAGACAATGGAATCTAGGAATGAACCATCATTAAATAAAATAATAAAAGTTAAAGAGATTCTTCATGATGTTTCAAGTGAATTTGATATAGTTTCAACACGTGATGTGTTGGAAGAAGTGATTGAAGGATCAAGTGATGAAGAAAGACAAAAGATAAATGAAAGATTAGAAATTGAAAATATTAAGGATGATCTGGATCTTAGAAGATTGAGAAAATCTCGTGCACTTTCTCGTCATAAATTTAAGACTGAAAATGGAATTGAGATTTCATTACCATTAAATGAAATTGATCTTAATCAAGCATTTAGAATTATTGAAAATGAAGATGGAAGTAAAGATATTATCTTAATTAACGTTGGAGAGATTGTTTAAGTATTTATTGAAGCGTATTTTAGTGAACATTATCACTGAATTACGCTTTTTATTTTGTTTAAAGTTGTCCAAAGAAAACTTAAAACCTTTGGTATACACCAAACAGAATATATATGTTATATGAAATAAATTAAGGAGGGGCTTATGAAAAAAGATGATGGCTATACATTGATAGAACTTATCATATCAATAGCATTACTAAGTGTAATTGTCATTTCATTTTATCCTATTTTTATTTCCACAAATAAAGTTAATAAGGAAGCTCAACGAGAATTAGAAGCGAAACATATTGCCCAAAATCAATTAGAAGAAATTATTTTTACGGCCAGAAATTCAAGTCAGGAAGATTTCAATGATAATATTTTTCCGGATTTGATTAAGCAAAGTAGAGTAAATTCTAATAACTATAAAAAAGAAATTGAATTAAAAGATGAAAAAATATTAAGAATAAAAGTTTATCATGGAGACTCTTTGAAGTATCAAACAGAAACGTGGTTAGTTTATGAATAAGAAGAAAGGTTTTACTTTGATTGAATTAATCATTGTAATTTCTATTCTATCTGTTGTGTCCTTGATGCTTGTATCGATTTTTTCTTTTTCTATAAATAGTAATAGAAAAAACACTGAATTAGTCAACAATACAGATGCGATACGCTTATTAAGCAATACTATCGAAAAGGATATAAGAAAGAGTAGCCAATTCATTTCCGTTAATAAAAATGAGGCGTGTTTTGAAATTACAGATCTAATTGATAATGAAAAAATTGTCTACTGTTTAGATGATGGAAAGGTCTATAGGAACAGTGCCTTTTTGATTGATTATGTAAAAAAGATAGACATACAAAATATTGATGATGAATATATATACATAAAGCTTGATGATAGTGAGGGGAATCATTATGAACAAACCGTGTATTACAGGAAAAACGAAGAATAAATCTTCAGAAGGTTCAATTTTACTTTCTGTTTTAGTAGTGTTTGTGGTTATATTATCACTAGTATTAAGTGCGAGTTCTATAGCATTAAGTAATAATAAAAAAGCTAAGAAGGACTCTGAGAATCATTCTTCATACTATGTTGCGGAATCTGGAATTAATGAATTTGTAGATTTAATGGTTGATCATTTATCAAATTTATCTAAAGCAGATAGAAAAACCTACTCGGAAATGACAAGTGAAGAATTGAGTGAAATATTAAATTTAAAAATTAATGAGAAGCTTAGAAAAAACATTGATTTTGATAAAGCAAATGTTGAAAGAGATGTAAAAATCCAATTCAATAAAGAAGATACTGATTCTTATAAAATAATCTCTTCAGCTAGTGTTAATGGTGAAAGTAGAACATTACAATTAGAAGTCGAAGATCTACTACTAAGTTTAAAACCATCAGATAAACCTGCGACTGATTTTCTAAGTAAGTATGGTTTAGTCATAAAAAACAAAGCACATTTGGGCTCTCTTACATCACAGGGAAGTATTTTTTTAATGACGGAAGATATTAATAAAAACTTAATAAAATTTAATGGTAGAAGTAAGTTACTAGATTATT
>CAZRNT010000103.1:0-3477 GCA_964601525.1 uncultured Erysipelothrix sp. | reverse complement strand
CCCTTGATACTATGCTTTAATAGAGAAGAAGACAGTATATTGAAAAAGCTTACAACTAAAGAACTTTAGTGTCGATTAAGGAACTTAGTGTTGTAAAAATATGGGAAAAAGGAATATGTGTTGATAAGTATAGAATCTAAGGAGGTAAAGATGAAATTAGAATATACTAAATTTACTGAAAGGTCATTGCAAGGAGGAAAGATGACAACGAAAAGATTAATACATGAGTTTGTTATAAATGAATCTAAGTTATTTCAAAACAATGACTTTTCATTGTTGACTACAAGTGTTATAGCTGATGAGTTGCATATAAGTAGATCGTTAACCTCACAATACCTAAATGACCTATACGCTGAAGGGTTATTAGTGAAAATATTATCGAGGCCAGTTTACTATTTAGATAAAGATGTAGTGAAAAATAGATTTCAGATATCTACATTATCTGATGATTATTTAAGTATAAAAGAATTTTTTGAAGATATTAATTCTCAGAAGCCCAAAGACGTGTTTGAGTCTGTTATAGGACATGATGGATCCCTATCTCAAGTTATCAATCAGATAAAGTCTTCATTAAGTTATCCATCACGTGGCCTAGGAATTATTCTATATGGTCCTCAAGGAAGTGGGAAAAAATATCTTGTTGATGTGATTGGCAAGTATTGTAAGGAAAATGAGATTATTGATTCTAGTCAAGTAGTTTATTATTTAAATTATATAGGTGATTCTAGCAGTCAAGATAAACTATTATTTGGAACTGATGAAGAAGAAGGAATCTTGGAAAACAAATCGATAGGAATTGTTTATGTTGAAAATCCAGAAGGTTTGTCACAAAAGAATCAATATAAACTCGCCAATATTATTAAAGATGGATATTATCAAAAAAAGAACAAAGTCATTAAGGTTAATTGTCGTTTTATCTTTGCGTCAATTAAAGAACCGAAGCTTGTTTTTGAATATTCTTTATTACAAAGTTTACCCATTATATGTAATATAAAAAACTACGACCAAAGACCAGCTAGAGAAAAAGAGCAATTTATTATTAAATTCTTTAAACAAGAACAGATGCGACTAAATCTTAAGATACACATTTCTTATAGACTTTTAGAAGTTTTAATTCAGTTGAAATTTGATCGGGATTTACATGAGTTAGAAAAATGCATTACTAGAATATGTGTGAATGCATTGCAATCTGCCAAGGATAATAATCTTTATTGTCATGTTTACCACTTACCTGATGAAAGAATTGCAAATATAAGCAGAAAAGTAATTAAAGAAGCAGGTAAAATACTTACAATAGATGAATATAATTATGATGAAAATTCTGATAAATTAATTTTAATGTATGACAAGTTAATAGTAGATTTTTCTAAACAACGAAATGGTTTGATTACATATGATGAGATGTTAAAACTTCAATATGAGACAATGAGAAACTATTATGACTTATTAATTTTCAATACAGATTATGAAAGAGATGAGATTTTAGGTTTAGAAAATATTATTGACGAAGTTTTATCATCGATTAAATCAGTTAATCAGATAAATATACCAACGAACTGTAGCTTTGTATTATCAAGAATGCTAATTAATACAACTTTTCCAACAAAGAAAATAATTAGGTGGGAAGAAAAAAATAAAAATGATTTAAATCATTTGTCCAATTTGTTGAAAGAAGAAATGAGTGATATCTATATTCTCTCAAAAGAGATTGCAGGACTTATTTATCAACAAACAGAGCTTATTTTAAATGACTATAATTTAATTTTCTTTATTATTAATATTTATTTTTATAATGACGAGGTTAAAACTAAGACTACAGCAGCAGTAATTGTTTCGCATGGATATTCAACTGCAAGTAGTATAGCTGATGCGGCTAATCACCTGTTAAATGAACATGTTTTTGATGCATTTGACATGCCATTAGACAGTAGTAGTGCAGAAATAATCATTAAAGTAAATGATTATATATGCATGAATCCACATTACAAAAACTTAATTTTATTAGTTGACATGGGATCTTTAGAGCTTATTGCAGAACAGGTTACTAGTGATATTAATATAGGTGTCATAAATAACATCTCAACTTCAATTGCTTTACATGTTGGTTCGATGATTCAACAACAATTTGAACTTGATCACATTTTGAAAAAAGCCTCGGAAAGTGCTGTTGTTAATTATAAAATTCTAAATCGAGCTAAGAAAGAAAAAGCAATCTTATTTGTTAGTGATGCAGGGATTGCGGTAGCTGATAGAATGGTCAATCTTTTTAAAAGTTCCTTACCAAAATCAATTGATTTAAGATTTTTGAGTTATGACTTCAATAAGTTGTTGACAAATTCAGAGAACGACCCAATTTTTGAAAAATTTGATGTGGTTTTGATGGTTAAGCCTTATTCTTTGCCCATTGGTGATATTAGAAGTGTCAGTTTAGAGGATATTGTTAATTTTAAAGAAATTGCAACAGTTGATGAAGCTCTTAATGAATACTTAGATCGTGATCATATAGAAACTTTCAACAGAAATTTATTGAAAAATTTCTCGTTACAAAATGTAATGCAAAATTTAACAATCCTGAACGCAAATAAGTTATTAGATTATGTTAGTGAAGCTACATTGACATTAGAAAAAAAGCTAAATAAAAAATTCCAAAGCAAGACAATTGTTGGTATTTATATTCATGTTTGCTTTTTGATTGAACGTCTAGTTACAAAAACACCAATACAATCTTATAAAAATGTAAATGAATTTGAAAAAGAAAATATGGTTTTTATTAATTATGTAAATGAAAGTTTTGGACCGATGTTAGAACATTATAATGTTGAAATGCCGTTATCTGAAATGGCTCTTCTTTACGATTATATTGTAAATGATGGTCAAAGAATTACTAAGGAAGGTGATGAATTTTGAAACTATGTGCAATGAATTGTCATTACAGATATTATGACTTAAATTACTTTTTCAAAACAATATCTGAATTAGGCTTTACTGCCTGTGAAATTTGGACTAGCCCTCATCACTTTTCGGTAAATTCTAGAATATATGAAAGTCCTGATAAACTTCTTGAACTTTCGAATAAATACAAGGTAAAGATTGCTTCTATTTGCCCTGAGCAAACGATTCCTAAACCTTATAATATTTCGGAAAGAGATCCAAAAAAGCAAAAAGAAGTTTTGTCTTATTTTAAAAATATAATTGAAATAGCTAAATTAACAAAAGCAAATAAGATTGTGATTACTAGTGGATGGTCATTTTTAAATGAGGACCAAGAATTAGCTTACCAGCGAAGTGTGAAAATGATGAGAAAAATATGCAAGTTTGCTGAAGAAAATCACGTGGATGTAGCACTTGAGGCATTACAACCAGAGGAATCTAGGTTAGTCAACAGTATAAATGATCTAGTTGAGTATCGAGAGAAAGTTTCCTCCTCTTCTTTAAAAATTTGCCTGGACATGGGTGCAATGGCTAGGATGGAAGAAA
>CAZRNT010000102.1:0-3623 GCA_964601525.1 uncultured Erysipelothrix sp. | reverse complement strand
TTCTTTAACATGGCCAATATGGTCAGACTTATTCGCAAAAATAAAAGTAATTTTAATGCCATTTCTTATAGGGTTTATCATTGCTTATATACTTCGGCCAGTTGCTGTTTTCTTTGAAAAATATAAAATTCCAAGATTTATTTCAATTACAGTTACCATTTTAGGATCAATTGCTCTAATAGTCCTATTGTTTTCTTTAATCCTTCCATCAATGTATGATGATCTGGTTCAATTTTCATCAACAATCATAGAAGGGCTCCAACAAGTTTATGATTATTATAAATCTGGAAACGCAGTGGATACACCACTTCTTGATTCCTTATTTAAACAAGTCATGGATATGATGGATTCATTAATTGGTTCGGTAGCAAACTTACCAGCATTGGCTTCTAATATTATTTCTAAAATGTTCTCTGCTGTTACTACAGCAATGTTTTCTATAGTAATTGGAATTTATTTCATTTTCGATTATGAAAAAGTAAGTAAAGGGATTTTAGATATTTCAGAATGGATCTCACCGAAATTATCTGCAAGCATTATGGTTGTGGATGAATCTGTAAGTTCTTATATGAAAAGTTTCTTGATGATTATGCCTATTATTGCAGTAGAATACTCATTAATGTATTTTCTGATTGGTCATAATTATGCATTGATTCTAGGTGTACTTACTGCAATTTCACTTTTAATTCCATATATTGGACCAATGATTGTTCATGTTATTGGAGTGATTACTGCTTTGTCTATGCCTAGTGGGAAAATTATTTTATTAATTATTGCGTTAATGGTTTTATCAAATATAGATGGTTATGTGATATCTCCACTTGTTTATTCAAAACGAAATAAGGTAGAGCCTTTATGGTCATTGTTCGCTTTCTTTGCAGCAAGTACTTTATTTGGTTTTGTAGGGGTATTAATTTCCATGCCACTTTATATCTCCATTCGTTCTATCTTACAATTAAAATCCTTTGATTGGGATTTAAAGAAGTATCAAGAAAGTAGGGAATTATGAAAAAGAAATTATTAGCTATTATGTCCATGTTTTTGATTTTATCAACGGTAAGTGCTTGTGTACCTAAACAACTCAATGTTCTGGTTAGTAACTATCCATTAGAATTCTTAGTTAAACGCATCGCAGGCGATACCGTAAATGTTAAAAACATATCAGAAGGTGGTAGCATTCAAACATCTACCATGACAAAAGATTACGAAGATATTTTGAAGGAATCTGATGTAATGTTCTATATTAATGAATTAGATCCTTATTTTGAAATGTACACTCAGGATTTCAATGATTATAAAATTAAAATGGTCGATCTGTCAGAGCGTTCTTCGCTATATCCATTTAAACGATATACTACAGTATTCTCTAGTGATAAAACTGCTTTGATAGAAGAAGACTATTATGAAGATGAAATCTTTGAAAATATTGATACTTATGAACAAGATCCAGTACTTTGGATGGACCCAATAGCAATGACCTCAATGGCTCGAACAATGAAAGATTATTTTGCTAAAGAAAGACCAGATGATGCGAAGTTTTATGAAGAAAATTTTGAGAAGTTAGAAGTTGAACTTACAAGATTACAAGCAGATTTTCAAAGTCTAAGAGATGAAAATTATGGGATATCCTTTGTATCCATGACACCAAGCTTTGGGAATTGGCAAAGAAGCTTCAATGTGTCAGTATATCCTATTTCAATTTCTAAATATGGAGTTCTCCCTTCGGATGAACAATTAGAACATATTAGAAATCGAATTGCGATGGATGATGTAAAATACATTGCATATGAAGAAAATATGCCAAAAGAATATGTAGAATTATTCAATCAATTAAAAACTGAAATGGAATTAACTCAAATAAATCTTTCAAATTTATTTAAACTCACTGATGAAGATAAGAAAGATAAATATGATTACATTGATAAAATGTATCAGAATTTAGAAACCCTTGAGGCTATGTCAAAAGAGCAATAAGGGTTTTGTTTGTAATAAAGAAAGAAGGTAATTATGAAAAAAATACTACTGTTAGATGGAAATTCAATCTTATTTAGAGCTTATTATGGGACTTTGGGACGTGGACATATGATGTCAAAATCGGGTCATGTTACCAATGCGGTTTATGGATTTTCAACAATGCTAAACAAAGCAATTGAAATTATGGAACCAAGTCATATAGTAGTTGCTTTTGATACAAAAGATAAAACTTTTAGACATGAATTATACAAGGATTACAAAGGAACACGTAAAGAAGTTGATCCAGAACTTGTTACCCAATTTGAACTGGTAAGAGAGTTTTTAGATGAATATCCTATTAAAAGAATTGAACTTTCTGGCTATGAAGCGGATGATATCATTGGAACTATTTCACGTATGTTTCCCAATGATAAAGTTGAAATTTTAACATCTGATCAAGATATGTTGCAATTAATTGATGATCATGTAGATGTTGTTTTAATGAAAAAAGGTTTAACAAACTTACTTGTAATGGATGAAGCGATGCTTCTTGAAGAAAAAGGTATTCGTCCTGATCAAGTAGTTGATATGAAAGCATTGATGGGAGATGCAAGTGATAATATCCCTGGAGTTCCCTCCATTGGAGAAAAAACTGCATTAAAACTATTAAAACAATACGATACCTTTGAATCAGTCTATGAAAATGCTGATGAAGTTAAAGGGAAAATGGGCGAAAAGTTAAGAGAGTTTGAAGATCAAGCACGTTTATCCTATCAACTTGCAGAAATAAATTGTAATGTTCCCATTGATTTTGATATTGATGATTATATTTATGAAAAACCTTCAGAAAGTCTAAATGCATTTTACAGAAGATATGATATGAACTCTTTAATTGTTGAAGATACAGTAGTAGAAAAAGATGAAGTTTTCAAACTAAATATCAGTGATTTTGATGAAAGTTTTATAGGTAAGGAAACATCTCTTATTTTAGATTATGATAAGAATAAAAAGATAAGTGGTATTTATATATCAGTAGAAAATAAAAGTACGTATTTAACTTATTTGGATATGGTTTCATCGCAAACATTCCATGAATTACTTAAAGTAAATAAGTTAATTGTACTAGATTCAAAAGATCTCTATCGTTTTGCCTTTGATTATAATTTAGAGATTAATAAATCACTAGATGATGTATTGATCCTAGCATTTATTATAGATTCATCAATAACAACATTAGCAAGGCTTCAAGATGAACACGAATTTTGGTTCCATGAATTTGAAGCAGAAGAGAAAACACATGCAATGGTTGTGAATTTACACGATCTTTATACGAAATTAATGAAACAGGCCAAAGAAGATGATTTGTTATTTATTTACGATGAAATAGAAAAACCTTTAATCCCAACATTAGCTTCTTGTGAATATCATGGAATTCATGTTGATTTAGAGGTGCTCAATGATATAGCTGATAAAACGGAAAAGAAAATCGATGAACTAAGTGCTCAAGTTTTCTCTATGGCAAATAATAAAGAGTTCAATTTGAATTCGCCAAAACAATTAGCAGAAGTATTATTTGATGACTTAGAACTACCAATGATAAAAAAACGTTCGACAGCAGTAGGGGTATTAGAAACTTTAGTCGATCAACATCCTATTATTGAACCAATTTT
>CAZRNT010000101.1:0-3678 GCA_964601525.1 uncultured Erysipelothrix sp. | reverse complement strand
TCACATGCCTTTCACGCATGCATTCACGGGTTCGAATCCCGTACGGGTCACCATAGTACCTAACAGCTCACTTTCTAAGGAAAGTGAGTTTTCTTTTATTTACTCATTTAATAAATGTGATAGAATAGTAGTAATTGGGACTTGTTCCCTTAGATAAGAGGTGCAATATGTCAGAATTTAAATTACCACTTCGTAGTGAAGTGGATGTCGAGAATACATGGGATCTTAGTCCTATGTTTGAAAATGATAGTGCATGGGAAGATAAGTTTGCTTCTCTTGAATCAAGATTGAGTGAGGTAGCTGCTTATCAAGGAAATCTAACTAAAGATGCTGATAGTTTGTTGCAGGGTCTTAAGTTTAGAGATGAGATTTCTTATGAATTAGGTATTTTATATGTTTATGCTCATCTTAGTTTTGATGTTGATACAACAAATCCTAAATATCAGGCAATGCAAGCAAGGGTTGAGGGTTTATTGTCTAAGTTTGGTGCTGCAATGTCTTTCTATGACTCTGAGTTACTAGAGGCTGATGAGAGCAAGGTTCAAGCTTACCTAGATGAGAATGAAGCTTTATCCTTATACAAACATGAATTTGAGAGATTGTTCAGTAGAAGACCGCATACCTTGAGTGAGAAGGAAGAAAGATTATTGGCTTCAGCTAGCGAAATCTTTGGTTCTTCATCTAAAACATTTGGTATGTTGAATAATGCTGATATGACTTTCCCTAAAGTTAAAGATGAAAATGGTAATGAGATGACATTGTCTCATGGTCGCTATTCGTTATTTATGGAAAGTACAGATCGTGAAGTAAGAAAGGCTGCTTTCTTAGCAATGCAGAATACTTATGGCGATTTAAAGAATACATTAGCAAGCACACTTTCTGGATCTGTTAAGGTTCATAACTATAACGCAGCAATAAGAGATTATGATTCAGCAAGACATGCTGCTTTATCTAATAACCATATTGATGAATCAGTCCATGATGCTTTAATTTCAAGTATCCATGAAAATATTAATTTACTTCATGACTATGTTGATTTAAGAGAAAAAGCCTTGGGACTTGATGATATTCAAATGTATGATATTTATGTACCTATGGTTGATGATGTTGATTTGAAATTCACTTATGAAGAGGCTCAAGAAGTGATTTTAGAGGCTTTATCAGTATTGGGCGATGAATATGTTTCTGTGCTTAAAAGAGCGTTCTCTGAGCGTTGGATTGATGTTGTGGAGAATGAAGGTAAACGAAGTGGTGCCTATTCATCGGGAACTTATGGAACCAATCCATACATCTTAATGAACTGGCAAGAAAACATTGATAATATGTTTACACTAGCTCATGAGTTAGGCCATTCCGTTCATTCATACTTTACTCGTAAATATCAACCATTTATTTATGGTGATTATTCAATCTTCTTAGCAGAAATTGCATCAACAACAAATGAAAACTTATTATTAAACTATTTATTGGATCAATATAAAGACGATGAAAAAGTAACGGCTTATTTACTAAACCATTATTTAGATACTGTTAAAGGTACAGTCTTTAGACAAACTCAATTTGCAGAGTTTGAACATTTGATTCATAAATCTGATCAAGAGGGAATTGCTCTTACAGCTGATTACCTAATTGAAGAATACTATAGAATTAATCAATTCTACTATGGAGAAAAAATCAGTACTAAGGAAATTGGTTATGAATGGGCGAGAATTCCTCATTTCTACTATAACTATTATGTTTACCAATATGCTACAGGTTTCTCTGCAGCGACATTATTCTCAGAAGAAATCTATAACGGTGGCGATGTTGAACCATACCTAGAATTCTTAAAATCAGGTAACAGTGATTATCCATTAGATGTTCTAATTAAAGCTGGAGTTGATATGAAAGAATCAAAAGCTGTTGATCAAACACTTAAAGTCTTTGGTGAAAGATTAGATAAGCTTTCCAAAATATTAGTTAAATAAATTTTAGGACGATGATAATCGTCCTTTTTTACTTTTATGCTTATTGTACTCCATTGAGCAAGGTGCTAGTATAAATGTAGGTGATAAGATGAAACAGTACACAATTGAAAATGATAATATTTCCCTGACAATCCTGGATAAAGGAGCAAGTATTCTAAGTCTGAAAGTGTTCACTGATAATCAATGGCGTGAATGTACATTGGCCTATGAAGATATAGAAGAATATGATGAAAATCTTTACTACCTTAATTCTGTTACAGGACCACATGCAGGTAGAGTAAAATATGGCAAATATATGGATGGAGATAAAGAAATACAATTAGATTGTAATAACCAAGGACACCATCTTCATGGTGGAAAAAACGGTACACATCAGCACAGTTTTAAGATTACAAAATTAAATAATGCTCTTATTGCTAATTACTATGATGAAAAACTGCAAATATATTATCAAGTGATTTTTAGCATCGATAATAATGAAGTAAATATAAATTATCTAGCAATTCCAAAACATAAAACTTTAATAAATATGACACAACATACCTACTTTAATCTTTCACAAGAAAATACAATTGAGAATCATAAATTACAAATAGACTCCGATAAAGTAAATGCCTTAGATGAACAAGGTGTCCCAAGCAAAGAATTTATTGATGTCACAAATACGGTTTTCGATTTTAAGAAATCAAAAACTCTAAAAGAAAACATGCAAATGGATCATGCACAATTTAAATATTCATCTCATATCGATCATCCATATTACATTCCCAATGGAAAGGTGAAACTAACATCTCCTGATGAAAAAATTAATTTAGAGATAATTTCAGATGCAGACTATGCAGTAGTATACTTAGCTAACTACTTTCTAGGGGAGAAAAGTTTCAAAGATAGAGGCTACTCACAAAAACATCAAGCAATAGCAATTGAGCCACAAAACCTTCCGAATGGAGTCAACTTGGGTATAGGAAGTGAACAGTTATATAGCTTTGAACGACCTTTTAGAAGGAATATAAAATATATTTTTAAAAGTGTATAATAGATCTAATAGGAAGTGATTATATGAAAAAGATTGAAGTAAGTGCAGCATTAATTGTGAATGAAGAAAAAGAAATTTTATGTACAAAAAGATTTGGTGGTGAATTTGATGGCTTGTGGGAATTTCCGGGTGGAAAGATCGAAGCCGGAGAAGATGGAAGAGCAGCAGTAATTCGAGAAATTAAAGAAGAACTATCGGTAGATATTGACGTAGATGAATACTTTACTACTATTACATATCAATATGATTCTTTTCATTTAACGATGCATTTATATTTTAGTTCTATAATAAATGGCGAGTTAATCCTGAATGAGCACTCTGATGCAACTTGGTCATCTGTGTATAAGATGGATAATCTCAATTGGGTTCCTGCTGATGTACAAATTATTGAATTATTAAAAGATTCTAGTTATTTACAATGAAATCATACAAATCTGATCGAACTGGTTCTTCCAGTTCGAATTTTATATTAACGACAGGTAAATCCTCTTTTTTAGTTTCAATTAATTGTTCTTGATAGTCAAAGGGAAACATTTCACCCATATAGTAAAATTGTGATTTTTCGCCATCTTCTTTCTTTATGAAAAGTTGTGAAGGAATCCCTTCTATTTTACTATCCTTAAGTTGCTGAACTTCTTTTGACTGGAGTGTTCTGTTATTTTTTGTCATCCAAGA
>CAZRNT010000100.1:0-3682 GCA_964601525.1 uncultured Erysipelothrix sp. | reverse complement strand
GATATATTTTTGCTCCAGTTAATTTATCGGCTTTGATTTCATAATAACCGCCTTCATAAATAACTTCAGCACCTAATGCTTCAAAACCTTTTAAGTGTAAGTCAAATGGTCTAGGTCCTAAATAACAACCTCCTGGCATTTGCATTCTAACATATTTATATTTACCTAATAAAGAACCCATAAAATAATATGATGCTCTTAATTTAGTAACTGCTTCATGATCTAAGTCTACGTTTTTCATATTACTTGTGTTAATCTGAGCTTGGAGAAGTAACTGATACATTTAATTCTTCAAGAAGAATAGAGAGTGATTCAACATCTGATATGTTGGGTACTCCATAAATATCTACTTCACTGTTGTCAGCTAATATTGCAGCTGGAATTAAAGCTACGGTAGCGTTTTTGGCTCCACTAATAGACACTTCACCATTTAAACGATGCCCGCCTTCAATTTTAATTACTTCCTTCATACATACAACTCCTTCACTTCATTAATTATACAATATTATGCTCTCAAAACATAACTATTTAATCATTTGTAGCGATAGAGTATAATCCAGAGACAAATATCAATGCGCCAAATATATTACCAAGATATGATAACATTAAATTATTCAATATATCCAGCACATTAGAATTATTAACTAATTGATTGGCAGTAAGCAGGAATGTATTAGCAACGCTATGTTGAAAACCAAGATAAACAAAAATCATTACTGGAAAACAAATTCCAATTACTTTTGCTGCGCCATCTTTAGCTGCTATATTTAACCAGACTGAAAGTCCTACAAACCAATTACAAAACATTCCAGACAAAATAATTTGTAGGATACCTGCATCCATTTTTGATAAAGCGGCTGTTTCAAGTGTTAGATTCATAGAATCAAAAATCCCAAGATATTTTGCACTGTATGCAATAAAGATTGCACCTAAAGCATTTGCCAATGTGATATGTATCCAATTTATTACCATCTCTTTAAAACTTACTTTTTTATTGATAAACGCAGTTCCGACAACCATCATATTTCCCGTTATTAATTCTCCGCCTGCTAATAAAATCACAAGTAAACCTATAGGAAAAAGTGCAGCACCAACAAGAGCCCCCACCCCTTGACTGAGCTCATTAACTGCTTTTAAATAAGCAATATATCCAAATGAAATCATAGCACCTGCTATAAATCCAAGAGATAATTTTGCCTTTAGTGACTTATTAACTTTAGCAATTCCTAATTCAACAACTCTTTCTTTACTTTCTTCTAGACTAAACATATGCCCTCCATAAAAAAAGACTGCTGTTACCTAAGGCAACAAGCAGTCAATGATTAATTAAAATTTACGCTTTATTTGCACTTCCGAAAGTTTCGATTTTTTCTTTTACAGTTGCTTTAATAGCTGCTGCTCCAGGTGCTAATAATTTACGTGGGTCAAAGCCTTTTCCTTCTAAATCTTTTCCTGCTTCAACATATTTACGTGTTGCTTCAGCAAATGCTAATTGACATTCTGTATTAACATTAATTTTCGCAACTCCTAAATCGATTGCTTTAAGAATTTGATCTTCTGGAATTCCTGATCCACCGTGTAATACTAAAGGAATATTTCCTGTAGCTGCTTTAATTGCTTCTAATGTTTCAAAGCTTAAGCCAGCCCAGTTTTCTGGATATTTACCATGAATGTTACCAATACCAGCTGCTAGGAAATCAATTCCTGTATCAGCGATTGTTTTACATTCTTGAGGATCTGCTAATTCACCAGTTCCAACGATTCCATCTTCTTCTCCACCAATTGAACCAACTTCTGCTTCAACTGATACACCTTTTTCATGTGCTAAACGAACGATTTCTTTTGTTTGTGCTAAGTTTTCGTCAAACTCTAATGCTGATCCATCATACATAACTGATGTGAAACCAGCTTCGATACATTCTTTTGCACCTTCAAAACTACCGTGGTCTAAGTGTAATGCTACTGGAACAGTAATGTTTAATTCTTCCATTAAACCATTAACCATACCAACGATTGTCTTGTATCCACCCATATATTTACCAGCACCTTCAGATACTGCTAATAACATTGGTGATTGTAATTCTTGAGCTGTTTCAAGAACTGCTTTTGTCCACTCCAAGTTATTGATATTAATTGCTGGAACAGCGTAGTGTCCATCACGTGCTGCTTCTAAAATTCCTTTTGCTGAAACTAATGCCATAATTAATAATTCCTCCTTATTTTCTATACACTTCTATTTTACTCTTTTTTTGGAAAAAAGCAAAGAGGCTTTCACAAATCCATAGAATAATGGATGGGAACGATTTGGTCTTGACTTAAATTCAGGATGGAATTGACATCCAAGGAAGAAATCATGTCCTTCTAATTCAATAAGCTCAACCAATTGTCCATCCGGGCTTAAGCCACTAAAGCTCATTCCGTTTTCTTCAAATAATTCACGATACTTATTATTAAACTCATAGCGATGACGATGTCTTTCAAACACTACTTTTTCATCATATAAATTGAAAGCTTTGCTGCCTTCTTTGAATTGGCAAGGATAATTACCAAGTCTTAAACTATCTCCAAGATGTTTATTATCAAGCCTTCCTTCTGTTAAATCAATAATTGGATGACTTGTTTCACCCATTTCTACTGAATTTGCACCTTCAAGACCACAAACATTACGAGCAAATTCAATAGCAGCAACTTGCATCCCTAATGAGATACCAAAATAAGGTACATTATTCTCACGAGCATATTGAGCAGCTAAAACTTTTCCTTCTACACCTCTGGATCCAAATCCACCAGGAACTATAATTCCATCAACATTAGCAAAATATTCTTCCATATTTTGCTCAGTAACTGTTTCTGAATCAATCCAAGATAAATCTATTTCAGTGCTAAGATCATAGCCAGCATGAAGTAATGCTTCTGAAGCAGATAAATACGCATCGTGTAATTGAACATACTTTCCTACTAAAGCAATTTTAACCTTATTATTCAGATTATTTGTGCGCTCAATCATTGCTTTCCAATCTTCCATATCAGCAGGGCCTAAATGATCTAATTTAAATTTCTTCAAAATATAGCTATCAAGTCCTTGTTCTTGAAATGAAAGTGGTAATTCATACAAATTATCAACGTTTCTAGATTCAATGATTGCATGTTCATTAACATCACAGAATAAAGCAATCTTATTCTTCATATCTTGGTCTAAAGGTTCATCACATCTTGTTACAATGATGTTAGCCTTAATTCCTTGAGACATAAGCTCTTTAAAACTGTGTTGAGTTGGTTTAGTTTTAAATTCGTTACTTGCAGGTACTTTAGGTATTAAAGTCGTATGTATAAATACAACATTTTCTGTATCCTGTTCAGCATGAACTTGTCTTACTGCTTCTAAGAATGGTAATGACTCAATATCACCAACGGTACCACCAATCTCTGTTATAACAACGTCTGCTTGAGATTCCTCTGCCGCAGCATAAATTTTATTTTTTATTTCATCAGTAATGTGAGGAATAACTTGAACTGTTGCTCCTTCATATTCTCCACGTCGTTCTTTTTCAATAACAGACTGATAGACTCTACCTGTAGTAATATTTGCATTACTTGTTAATTCGACATCAATAAATCTTTCATAATGTCCTAAATCTAGATCAGTTTCTGCACCATCTTTAGTTACAAAAACTTCACCGTG
>CAZRNT010000099.1:0-3696 GCA_964601525.1 uncultured Erysipelothrix sp. | reverse complement strand
CCAGAGTATGAAGATGCACTAATAGTTACCAACAAATTAATATCTGAAAAAATAAAGACAGCAAAAGTAAAAATTAGCGAATTACTTGATGGAAGCAAAAAATTATCAGAGGCAAGTAATAAGGCTGCAAGTGGTAGTCAAGAAATAAATAATGGTTTTGAAAAATTTCTTACTGCTGAAGAACAGTTTACGGAATCAAGTAATAAACTAAATGAGGCAATGAATTATTTCAAAGAACAATTTGCATTTTTAAGTAAATCAAGCGCAAGTATGAATTCAGAGCTTAACGATTTTAATAATTCTTTTACTGAATTAAATGAAGCAAGTCAAAAAATCTTAGCATCTTCCAATATTTTACTTCAAAAATACAACGCATTAGTTGATGCAAATGATAAACTTATAAAGTCAAAAGCATTTTATTCGTCAATCGAAACAAGTACAAATGCTTTAAAGGATTATGCGGAAACTATTGAGGATGAAGAAAGTAAAAATTACTTATTAGCCAACATAATTACAATTGAACAAAGCAATATCAAGCAACAAGCTTTATTAGAAGAATTGAATAATAATCAACTTGAATTACAAAATGCAATGAGTGGATTCAATCTTGCCTTAAACGATCTATCTAAGGGAATTAATTCCATGAAATTAGCCAGTGAAAAAATCGTAGGTTCGTATTTTGAATTAAACGGTGGAATAAATTCATTGAATTCAGGTTTTTCAAAAATTAATGAAAATTATGGAAAGTTGAACTTAGCTCAGTCACAAATTAATCAATCGGCAAAAGATTTATATCATGCTCAAAAGAGTTTAGGATCTGGACTCAGCTTATTATCACAAAATCTTCAACCATTAAGTAGTGGCTTAGAAGGTCTTAAGTCTGGCATAAGTCAAACTAAAGAGGGTCAGAATGCATTAACTAAGGGAAGCCATGATTTAAGTGATGCTTTGAATGAATTTGAAAAACAATTAGAAATTTATACAGATAAAGCTTTGAATGAAATTAAAGAGCTTGATGGTATAAAAGATAAGTTTCAAAATACTAGAGATAGTTTTACAGGTAGTAGTGAAGACTATGACTCAAGCTTTAAACTTGTAATGAAAACTGATAAAATAGAAGAAAGAAAAGAAAAAAGTGAAGAGCTTGAAGAGACAGTTGAACACAAGGGCTTTTGGATAAGATTTAAAGAAAAATTTAAACGATAGATAGGTGAGTAAATGAAAAAGACAAGTATCAGATTGACTTTAATAGCAATTGTTCTTGTTTTTTTCATGACTGCCATCCCATATGTGCGTCCTGCTGAATTAGAAAAAGAACTTAAGAATAAAGTTGAATATGATCTCAATAATCTGCCTTTTAAAAATGAAAAAGTTAAACTAATAGATAATCCCATTGATGCATTTAATGTAAGAATGGCCATGATTCAAAGTGCGGAAAAGTCAATTGATGTATCAGCTTATATTTTTCATGAAGGCCCAACAACAGATTTGATTTTCAGTGATTTAATAAGGGCAGCGGATCGCGGAGTTAAGGTTAGGATTATCAGTGATTATAAAATGGGTGGAATGCGTAAGGCTTTTGCCTCAAGTTTAAATGCTCATGAAAATATTGAAATCTATAATTATAATCCTTTTAGATTATTTAAACCGAGTACATGGCAATCTGTTCATCATGAGAAATATTTAAATATAGATAAAAAAATGGTTTTAATTGGTGGCAGAAATTATGGTGACAAATACTTTAGTCTTGATGAAGAAAAGATTAAAACAGTGAATGATTATGATGTTTTAATTTTATCTGAATCGGATAATAATTTGTCGACTCAAGTTTATCAATACACAAGTCGTTTCATAAAGTATGGTTCAGTTGAAGCCTTTAAGTCCAAAGTGAGTGTTAAAGATTCTAAAAACTTAGATCACTTGCGTAATTTAAAATCTGAAAGCTATGATTTAAGTTTATATACAGATAACACGCATGATAGCGAAGGGCTTAGTTTAATGACTAATGCAATGAGAAGTACAGATGTAGAAGCTAAGATTGCTTATGCTTTAAAGTATCTTCAGAAAAATAGTAAAGAAGAAATTTATCTACAAAGTCCTTATCTCACTGCGAATAAAGAGACATTATATTTACTCAATGAGTCAAAAGAAAAAGGTCTAAAGATTAGCCTATTAACAAATTCAATTTCATCTTCTTCGAATTATCCTGCTTATTCCAATTATTATATAAATAAAGATAAATTCATTAATACGGGTATTGATATTTATGAGTATCAGTCCACTGGTTATCATTCTCAACATGGGAAAGCGTATATTTTTGATAATATGTTGGCCATTGGGTCTGCGAATTTGGATGATAGAAGCTTTTTCATCAATACCGAGTCCATGTTGTTTATTGAATCTGAAGGTTTAAGAAATGAAATGTTAGATAGCATTGATATGAAGATTAAACAATCAGTGCATATTGCAGGTGATGGTCCTGATGGTGGTTTGAATAAGGAATATAAAGTTAGTCTAATGAAAAGAATCATAATGTACATAAGTTCAATTTTTTCAAGGATTTTTTCCTTCTTTGTCTAATTATCAACGTCAATCTAGGTGAAATCTAATTTTCTTGTGCTTTTATAGAACTATGCTATAATATACAAGAGATAAATCGTTGAAAAGGCCAAGTATTTATATAGGGATTTGCACAGAGAGGGCGCGTTGCTGAGAGTCGCTTGAAATGCCGTATAAAGAATTCACCTTGAAGAGAAGCTAATCACTTCCGTTTGGTTTGCGTTAAAAACTCTTAAGATGTACACGTTTGTGTAAATCAGGATGGTACCGCGCTAGTCGTTCCTGTTGGGGCGACTTTTTTTATTTGTATAAGGAGGAAAATAAATGGAATTAAAAGAAATTATGAAGCAAGGCGTTAAAGCCATAGAATCTGCAGATAACTTAGAAGTATTAGAGGAAGTTAGAATTGCTTTCTTGAGTAAAAAGGGTCATTTAACTCAAGCAATGAGAGAAATGAAGAATTTAGCCCATGAGGATAGACCAGCTTTTGGTAAAGCGGTAAATGAGGCTAAATCTGTCATTGAAAATGAATTAAAACAACGATATGAAGAGTTAAAAGATGCAGCTTTATTGGAAAAAATGAAAGAGGATGCCATTGATATTACACTTCCAGGAACAAGTATTAAGCCTGGACTTCAAAACCCGTTAATTTTAATGGTTCGTGAAATGGAAGCATTCTTCCAACAAATGGGATATCAGATTGTTGAAGGGGATGAATTGGAATTAGATCTTTATAACTTTGAAAGAGCTAATATTCCTAAAGATCATCCTGCTAGAGAAATGCAAGATACATTTTTCATTGATGAACATAGTCTTTTAAGAACTCATACTACAGCAATTCAAACACGTACTTTAGAAGAATATGCACCAGAGATTCCGATAAAGGTTGTTTGTCCTGGGAAAGTGTATCGAAGAGATGACGATGATGCTACACATTCTCATCAATTTATGCAACTTGAAGGGCTTGTAGTGGGACATGATATTACTCTTGCTGATTTAAAAGGTACATTGTCAATCTTTGCGAAAAGAATGTTTGGTGATGATCGTGTTATTAGATTTAGACCAAGCTACTTTCCTTTTACGGAACCTTCGGTAGAGGTAGACGTTTCATGCTTTAAGTGTGGTGGTAAGGGATGT
>CAZRNT010000098.1:0-3738 GCA_964601525.1 uncultured Erysipelothrix sp. | reverse complement strand
ATAATCTTGGGTAACAACGATATCGTTTTGTTTAACTCTGTTTGTTATGTAATAATCCGCGCTATCATTTTCAACATCAACTGAAATAACTTCTGCATAGTCGCTTTCAATTTGATGAGCAAAATTTTTGACGATAATAAGATCAATTAAATATTCTTTAGCAATTTCTTCTGTTATTTTTGTGACGGGAGAACCATCAGCATCTATATAAATTTTCATATATCTCCTTGCTTTAATTCCAAGTCTTATTGCGCGGCTGTAGCATCTTGTATTTTATTAGCACATTCTTGCAACGATTCAAGTAAGAAATCAAGCCCTTTGTACTCCAAACGACTATTTGGCCCTGAGATACTTACAGCATAAACTATATTGCCAAGTTTATCATGGATAGGAACTGCATAGCATGATAAACCATATTCGAACTCTTCTTTGTCACAGGACATATTTTTCTTGAGAATTTTTTCTTGCTCTACTTTAAATTCTTCAAATGTAGTAATGGTATTAATTGTTCTTTTTGGTAAGTTTTGGAAATAATCTTTAAGCTCTTCATCTGTCCATTGTGAGAGGAATAATTTACCCATACCAGAACAATATAGATCCCCTACAGGTCTAATAGCAGTTTGTAATTGGTAAAATTCCCCATGAATTCTGCCTAAGATTACTAGATCTTGTTTTAATTGCATTCCTAAGTTAATTGTTTCACCTGTTTTTGCAACAAATTCTTTCATGTAATCTTCAGCAATCGTGGCGATGTGATCGTTTTTAACCATTCCTTTTGAATATTTTAGTATATGATAATCCAAGGTATAGTTTGAATTTTCAAGTTGTTTAACAACTTGAACTTCTTCAAGAGACTTTAGAATTCGAAAAGTAGTTGACTTGGGAAGATCTAATTGAGATGAAATAGATGAGATACCAATTTCTTGTTCTTGATTAATTAAATCAAGAATAGAAAATGCATCAACGATATTGTTAATAATAGGTTTTGTTTTGTTTGACATTATTTATCTCCTTTCTTGAATAAACTAATTTCTTCTTGATGGAGTTCACGATATTCGCCCAGTTTCAAATCATTATCCAGTTTTAAATCACCAATTTGAATTCTTTTCAAATATTTTACTTCATTGTTACATGCATGCATCATTCTTTTTACTTGATGATATTTTCCTTCTGCAATTGATAAGTGAATGATTTTATCACTGATAATCTTTACATTAGCTGGTTTCAATAGTTCATCATCTAGTCTTAGGCCACTTTCCAACTGCTTAATATAATTCTTGTTAAATTCCTCTTCAAGTTCCACATGATAGGTTTTATAGATTTCTTTTTTTCCATGAGCAATATTGTGAGAAAATAAACCGTCGTTTGTAATTAAGAGCAATCCTTCAGTATCTACATCCAATCGCCCAATCATAAATAAATCATTTCTTTGTTCATCAATTAATTCTAATACAGATGGATATAAGGCTTCATCATGACTACAAACATATCCTTGAGGTTTGTTTAGCATTATATAGATATCTTTTTTATATTTTATTTCTGTGTCATCAAAATAAATGCGATCATTTTCTATGTCTAATATATAAGAGGGGTCTTTTATTATTGTATCGTTAACTTTCACGCGGTTTTTTTTCAAAAGTTTACGTACTTCTTTTCGACTCCCTAATTCATTGTGTGCTAAAAATTTATCTAGTCTCATAAAATCACCTTTTCTTTCACTATTATAGCATGATTGCATCAATCAATTAACTTGCTATTAAAATATTATTAAATAGTTCTTGACATAAATGTAAATATGTTACATAATGTATGAAACACTTACATTGATAATGTAACTTGTTACATAGAAAGAAGGATGAAGAATGAAAAAATATTACAAGGGTTTTTTAATTCTATTGCTTTCCCTCTCACTTGCAGCCTGTTCTAAAGGTAAAGATCCAGGTGCAAATGGAGGAAAAGTTGTTAGTTTTGCGAAAGAAAATGACATTGTCTCAATGGATAGTCGTTATGCAACAGATGGGATGTCATTCGAAATCATTGCTGCGACAACTGAAGGTTTAATGACAGTAGACAAAGATGGAAAGGTTATTCCAGCCTTAGCTGAAAGTCATACAGTAAGTGATGATCAAAAAACTTGGACATTCAAACTTAGAGATGCGAAATGGAATAATGGAGATCCTGTTACGGCTCATGACTTTGTTTATGCATGGCAAGATGCTAATACGAATCCAGATGCTATTTACAACTATCTCTTTACAGATGATGCCGCAAGTGTTGTGAATGCTGCTGAGGTTCAAAGTGGTGACAAAGATAAATCGGAATTAGGAGTTAAGGCTTTAGATGAAAAAACATTAGAGGTTCAACTTACAAAACCTGTTAGCTTCTTTGATAGCTTAATGTCTTTCCCAGTCTTTTTTCCTTTAAATGAAAAATTCTTGGCTGAGGTTGGCGATCAATTTGGATTGAAACCAGAATATACTTTAGCAAATGGTCCATTTAAAATGACCGGATGGGAAAAGGGTTCAAAAGTTACTTTAGCAAAAAATGAAAATTACTGGGATGCTGAAAATGTAAAAGTTGATGGTCTTGTATTTAATATTATTGCTGAAGCAAGTACAGCTGTATTAGACTTTGAAAGTGGATCAACAAACTTTGTAAAACTTAATTCAGATTTAATCGATAAATATAAAGATAATGAAGAATTCACAAGTGTTCTAGAAGGCTACTTATGGTACTTCATGTATAACTTCGATAATGAAGTTATGGCAAATAAAAACATTAGAATGGCATTATCATTATCAATTGACCGTGATCAATTAGCTAAAAACGTCTTAAAAGATGGCTCAATCTCAGGAGATGGATTTGTTCCACTTGGTTTATCAACAGGACCTGATGGTAAAGATTACCGAGATAGTAGCGACAAATATCTACAAGTAGATAAAGACAAAGCAAAAGAATACTGGAATAAAGGTAAAGAAGAATTAGGCTTAAAAGATGTTAATATTCGTTTATTGTTTGAGGGAAGTGATCCTGCCAAACCTGCAGCTGAATTTATTCAATCAGAACTAACATCTAATTTAGAAGGCTTAAATCTTGAAATGGTTTCAGTACCAAAAGAGAATCGTTTAGAAATGCAAAAAGTTGGTGACTTTGATATTTCATTTACACGTTGGGGACCAGATTATGCTGATCCAACAACATACTTAAGTTTGTTGACAAAAGATAGTCCATATAACTATGGAAAATATCACAGTCCAACTTATGATGAAGTATATGGTAAAGTCGCAAATACTTTTGATTTAGATGCTCGTTGGCAACTGCTTAAAGATGCTGAAAAAATTGCGATGGACGATGTAGCTGTTACTCCTATCTTCCAGGTAGGTGGAGCAAGCTTAATTAGTAAAAATGTTGAAGGTGTAGAGACTCATGCAGTTGGAGTTCCTTTCATTTACAAAAATGTAGACATTGTTGATTAGATAAATAAAACAGCACAGCAGTATTAAACTGTGCTGTTTTTAATAGAAAAGCGGGGTATTATGGATAGATCTACTTTAAAATATATAGCAAAAAGGTTATTAATAGCAGTGGTGACGCTCTTGTTAATTATCACAATTTTATTTTTTATGCTAAAACTCATGCCAGGTTCGCCATTCAACAGTGAAAAATTAACTCCTGATCAAATGGCTTTGGTCTATGAGAAATATGGTTTGGATAAGCCGATTCACATACAGCTAGTGA
>CAZRNT010000097.1:0-3770 GCA_964601525.1 uncultured Erysipelothrix sp. | reverse complement strand
AATTTTCTTTGCAACTAATAAGTGCGTTACAAAAACAAAGAATTGTGGAATGATAGCTTTGTGAGAACGGAGGATGTATATGATTATAAATACACAGATTAAAAAGCATAGATTAGAGATGAATATGAGTCAAGATAAACTGGCTGAGAAAATGTTTATTTCACGCCAGTCAATTTCTAAGTGGGAAAATGGTGAAACATTACCCAGTGTTGAAAATTTGATCATACTCAGTGAAATATTAGAAATTCCTTTAGATGAGCTTGTTAAAGGAAAAAGATCTTATCCTATGCCCTTTTATTTTGGGAAACCGAAGAATAAGATTCCAATAATTATGCTTTTAGCAAGTCCGATTTTTTTATTTGCATTAGCAATCTCAGAGAGGGAATCTCCAGAAGTTTTCTTGATTTTTATATTACTGTCAATTCTTAGCTTCTTTTTGGGACTGGTAATTTCTTTTTTTGATTTCAAGCGTTATTATAATTACTTTATCTTAAAAGAGAATGGTATTGATGTAGAATTTGATCGCAATGCAAAAAGATTCAAGAAAACACTGAACGGAATTCTAGGAAGGAGGAAGTCTTTATTAATTCACTATCATGAAATCAAGTCACTTGAAATGGTTTTTAATAATTTAGGGTACACACCAAAACATAGTACGAGTCTGAACTATCGTCCAAGACAGATGTACATTGCACGAGAGAGTTTTTATTGGATCTTAAAAACTAAATCGAATGAGGAATTCAAACTTGATTTAGATCGCCTGTTTTACCCTGATTCAGTTGAGAGAAAATATTTTTCAGCAATCTGTCAGGATTTGGCTTCGAAAGACATAATAATGATTGATCAAAGTGGTATTCTTGAAGCAATTGAAAAAGAATATGATCTGATTGAAAAAGCATATGAAAAACAAGGTTTTACTAAACAACTCTAATTAGGGTTGTTTTTGCTTGATTTAGAAAGTTTATGTTTTGCTTGAACAAGATATAACAACTGGAATAAAAACGCTGTCGAGCAATATGTAACTCTAATCTTGTTAAACAAGATAAAAAATTCAAAACTTTGTGAAAAGATTAGTTTATCTTACAATTGATTTGTGCAATTTAATTGCTTAGAACCTTGTTTATAGGCAAAAATATGAGTCATAAACAGGCATATAAACTACTTAATAAGGGATTTAAGGCACTTTGGGAAATATCGGCTATTCTAACAAGTGTTTCTTGAGGCATAACAAGAAAATAAAGTTTTAAAAATATTTGTTATTTTTGTAATAATATGAATTGAAATAGATTTTTCTGCATGTTATATTCACTTTAGAACGCGTTCCAAAGTGGAAAAGTTCTATAGATGGAGGAGAGTTTATGAAAGAAATGACAGGAAAAGAATTCTTTAACAAGGTTCTTAATGGGGCAGCAATGGGTATTGTTGTCGGTCTAATTCCTAATGCGATCTTTGGGGAGATCTTTAAGGCGTTAGCACCACATAGTGGAATTTTTGCAATGCTTGCAACGATTACACAAGCAATTCAATTTACCGTACCAGTATTGGTTGGTATGTTTGTAGCAATGGAGTTCAAATTATCAGGTATTGAAACAGCGTCAATTATTGGAGCTGCATTTGTTGGTAGTGGAGCTATCAATCTAGTTGAAGGTACTTGGGTATTAAAAGGTACTGGTGACTTAATTAATATTATGATTGTTGTTTCAGTAGCAATTATGATTCTAAAATGGTACAACAATCGTTTAACTAACTTAGCTATTGTTGTTACACCAATTTTAGGTGGAGTTATTCCAGCATTTGTTGGTTTATTGACATTACCATATGTAAGTCAAATTACTAACTTACTTGGACAGTTGATTGCTAACTTTACAAGTCTACAACCGTTTGTAATGATGATTTTAATTGCAATTTGTTTTGCGCTTATTATTGTTACACCACTTTCAACAGTAGCGATTGCTTATGCAATTTCAATTGCTGGATTAGGATCAGGAGCTGCTAACGTTGGTATTGTAGCAACTTTATTCACTCTTGCTTATGGTTCTTCAAAAGTTAACCACAAAGGAACTACATTTGCATTATTCTTTGCTGGACCTAAGATGTTGATGCCTAATTATTTAGGTAATCCAATTATGTCATTGCCAATTATTATTAATGCAACAGTAACTGCTATCGCAGCATTTTTCTTCCAAATTCAAGGTACTACAGCATCAGCTGGTTTTGGATTAACAGGTTTAGCTGGTCCAATTAATGCTTATAAATATATGGAAGGAAGCTTTGCAACAAACATCATTATCTTAGTATTACAATACTTAGTAATTCCATTAGGAATTGCAATTATAACCCATACTATTTTTACAAAAATGGGATTATATGAAGATGATATGTATAAATATGCAGGCGCAAATAAAAAATAAATAAAAAAGGAGACTTAAAATATGTATAAATTTATCTTATTTAATGTTCGTGAAGAAGAAGTAGAATTAACACTTGACTGGGCAAAGAAAAACAATGTTGAAGTAACTTTTGTTGATGGTCAATTAACAATGGATAATATCCATATGGTAAAAGGCTTTGATGGTTTATCAACAAGCCAAAATTCACCAGTACCAAATGAAGCATATCCTTTATTAAAAGAATATGGAATTAAACAAATTGCACAAAGAAGTGCAGGTTTTGATTACTATGACCTAGAAGCTGCTAAAGAAAATGACATTATTATTAGTAATGTTCCTAGCTATTCACCTGAGTCAATTGCGGAATTTGCAGTGACATCAGCATTAAGCTTAGTTAGAAAAACTCGTCAAATTGAAGAAAAAACACAAGCTCATGACTTCCGTTGGCAACCTTCAATCCGTGCAGGGTTGGTTAATGAAATGACAGTTGGAGTCATTGGTACAGGACATATTGGTCGTGTTACAGCAAAATTATTCCATTCATTTGGAGCAAAAGTAGTTGCTTATGATATTTATCAAAATGAAGAAGCAAAATCATTCTTAGAATACAAGGATTCAATTGAAGAAGTTGTAGCAATGTCCGATATCGTTACACTTCATGTTCCAGCAACAAAAGATAACCACCATCAATTCAACTATGAAATGTTCAAAAACTTTAAACCATCAGCATACTTAATTAATGCTGCTCGTGGATCAGTTGTTGATACGAAAGATTTAATTAAAGCTCTTGATGAAGGTTTATTAGCAGGTGCTGCATTAGATACATATGAGCATGAATCAGAATTTATTCCTAAAGATTTCCGTGAAATTGAAATTGAAGATAAGTTATTCTTAGAAGTTTTATCACATGAGAAGATTTTATTCACTCCACATATTGCTCACTATACAGATGTTTCAGTGCGTAATATCATGCAAATTGCTTTAAAATCAGTTCTAGAAGTATTAGAAACTGGCGATACAGCAAATAGAGTTAACTAGTCATAAACTCTAAGTCACTTGGTCAAAGTACCAAGTGACTTTTTTCTATGTCGAACTGTTATAATACATTTAAGAAAGAAGATGAAAAGATGACTAAAGTTATTTTGCTTTGTGCAGGTGGTATGTCAACAAGCTTACTTATGAAAAGAATTGAAGCGGAAGCGAACAGTCATAGTTTTCCTTTATAGATAAGTGCTCATGGAATCATTGAGGATATGAAAATACTTAGTGATTCTGATCTGGTATTATTAGCTCCTCAAGTTCGTTATGTTTTTGATAAGCTAATAAGAGAAAATCCCAACATTAATTTACAATTAATTGATATGAAAGATTATGGCTTAA
>CAZRNT010000096.1:0-3791 GCA_964601525.1 uncultured Erysipelothrix sp. | reverse complement strand
TGTATGTTTTTCACCTTCACTAGGTTGAACATAAATTTCTTGCATTGCTGCACCCACAAGCCATAATTCCATATCACCGCTTGCAAGTTCAGTTTTAATTTTTCTTTCATTTACTTTAGTTACATTAGATACTTTCAAGTTAGGAATAAAACGATCAACAACAAATTTATCTTTAGCATCAATCAAATCATTTCCATCTTTGTCTAATAATCTACCTAATGTAAAGAGTCTTTGTCCATAATCTAATACCGGAATCATATTAGCTTCAGTTAAAACAACTTTCTTAGCCATAATTCCTGTATAAATCTTGACTGTTTCACCCTTTAAAGTTTCTAAATCATCATTAGTTAGAACTGTTCCTGCTTCGTATTCAAATTTATCTTCACGAATATCTTGAGCAAGAATACGACCTTCAAGATGTAAGTTACCATCAATTGTAACTTCTTTTACATCTGGTGAACTGAAAATATTTTGTAATGGGAAGATATTCATTGATCCACCCTTAGCAAGAACATCCCTTAACTTCGCAACATCATCACGTTTTTCAATCAATGTTCCTTTTTCAAAGACCACTGTACCATCAACATCAACAACATCTTCTGTTAAATATGTTCCTTCAACACGATTAAAAACTTGTAATTTTTTATGTAATTTATAACGGCCTGCTTTATTTAAATCATATCTTCTGTGATCAAGAAATTTAGAGTGCATTAAGTTAATTGCACCATCTGTAGTTGGAATCTCATCAGCACGTTGATTTTCATACATCGCGCGCAATGAATCTTCAAACGTAACTGTCTTATCTAAAACTAATGTATCCACTAATTCTTGATAATTACCAAAGAATGCAGTATACATCAATGCATACAATGTTAAGAATTCACGATTCTCACTTTGAAGTTCTTCATAATCCTCATGAACAGGTAAATTCATAGCCTGTAAGAATTTTTTGAATCCTTCCACGTTTAAAGCATCTTCACCTTCTTCAAGGTCAAGACTCATTCCAAATGCTTTAAATAAAATTGTAGAGACCATCGTACGCTTACGGTCTACCTTCATATTAAGGACACGACCATGAGCAGCCTTACGATCATCACTAACCAATTCTAACCAAGTACCACGACCTGGTATTAAATCTGACATAAATGTTTCTCTACCGGTTTTTTCATCTACTTCTGATTTGAAGTATGCACCAGGAGAACGTACAATTTGAGAAACAATAACTCTTTCTGCACCATTAATAATAAAGGTACCTGTTTCAGTCATTAGAGGTAACTCACCAAGAAAGACTTCTTCCTCCTTCTCAATTACTTCACCTGTTTGTTTATTGATTACTTCAATTCTCATACGTGCTCTTAAGGGAGCTGCATAGTTCGCCTCTCGAGTTCGGCACTCATTCACATCATACTTTGGTTCATCAAAAGAATAATCAATAAACCTTAATGTAACGTTTTCATTATAACTTTTGATTGGGTAAATTTCGTTAAATACCTCCGAAATTCCCTCTTGTAGAAACCATTCATAAGCTTGCGTTTGCATTTCAACTAAATTTGGTAAATCTAAACTTCCACTCGATTTTGAATAGTCGCGTCGACTCGCTTTATTACCAAATTTCTTTACGTTATACGCTTGGTTTTTCTCCATTTATGCCATCCTTTCTTGCCACACAAAAACATGCATAAAGACACCATTATGCAATATAATACATTAGCACATAAATGTGCAATAGTCAATTTTTCCTGGCTATATATGTGTAGAACCCCTTTTCTTTCGTTAAAAGTTCACAATTGCCAAATAATTCAATACATTTTGCTTGAGCACTTTTTGCTCCATGTTGCTTTCGAATAACAAACATAAAGGACCCGCCTTTATGAAGAGACTCATAAGCTTCATCAAACAAAGAGTACATCTTTTCTTTTCCCACCCTGATCGGTGGATTTGTTATAACCCAATCATAAGTTCCGATTATACCATCATTTAATATATTTTCCCCTTTAACTGAATTCTTCGCAAAATTAATATTTGCTAATTCGACAGCTAAAGGATTAACATCAAATCCAGTCACTTCAACATTCTCAAATTCTTTGGATAAAACAAGACCAATAATTCCATAACCACAACCTAAATCACAAATCTTTGAGTTGTTTAAATCCTGTTTTAAACAAGCCTTTAACAATGATTGAGTACCAGTATCAACATGATCCTTAGAAAAGACTCCATTGTCCGTTTCGATAATATAATCATAGTTGAAAAACCGGAAAGTAATCTCTCTCCGGTTTTTAACTAATTCTCGATTGTCTGTAAAGTAATGACTCACAAGACCACCAATAAAAATTGATTATTTAACTTCAACTTCTGCTCCAGCTTCAACTAATTGAGCTTTTAACTCTTCAGCTTCTGAAACTGGGATGTTTTCTTTGATTGGTGATGGTGCATTGTCAACTAATGCTTTAGCATCCATCATTCCAAGACCTGTAATGTCACGTAATGCTTTGATTACGCCAACTTTTGAACCACTAACACCTGTTAATGTTACAGTTACTTCACTTGGACCTTCTTCTTCGTCAGCTGCTGCTGCACCTGCAACTGCTACTGGAGCTGCTGCACTTACACCGAATTCTTCTTCAATTGCTTTAATTACATCGTTGATTTCAAGAATTGTCATTTCTTGTAATGCTTTGATAAAATCTTCTGCTGTTAATTTAGCCATTTTAATTTCCTCCTATTTTATTAAGCTTCTTTAGCTTCTTCTTTTTCTTCGACTACTTCTTTTGTTTCTTCAACAACTTCTTCAGCTGCTGCTTCAACTGTTTCTTCTTTAGCTTCTACAACATCACCAAGTTCTTCTTTCTTTTCAGCAACTTGAGATAATGCATATGCCAAGTTACGAACTGGTGCTTGAAGTACGCTTAAGAACATTGAGATCATACCATCATGATCTGGTAATGTTGCTAGTTCTTTAATTTCGTCAACACTAATAATTTCTCCGTCAACAAATCCTGTTTTGATTTGTAACTTTTTATTTTTCTTAGCAAATTGTGCAAGGAGCAACTGCATCCCCACCAAAAGCAACAGCGTTAGGACCAACTAAATCTTCAGTTAAGCCTTCGTAATCTGTTCCTTCAACCGCACGACGGAATAAAGTATTTTTATATACCTTGAAATCTACTCCTGCTTCATGCAATTGTGCACGTAATTCAGTAATTTGACCAACGTTTAATCCGTGATACTCAACAATAACTGCTGACTCCGAACCTAATACATTCTCCTGAATCTCTGCTACTAAATCTTTTTTAGCTTCTAATACTTCGTTTCGCAAATGATTCACCTCCATCTATCTATGGAATCAAATTATACCGATAAAATAAAGCCCGCAAAAGATCGCGAGCTAAAAAGTTTTTTATACTTTTAACCTCGGCAACATAATTAAGCTTGCGCCGTTGCTGTCTTTGGCATAATTGATAACATAGTTATTATACCAACATAAATGCAAATGTCAATTAAATACACTTAATAAAAAACTTCAACGTAAATTAATTACGCTGAAGTCTAGATTAATCTTTTTTCTTAGCTAAAACAGTTAATGCTAATCCCGCAGCCGAAATCACATAACCTAAATAATTAGCCGACATACCTGTCTGTGGTAAGACCTCTTTATCAGATGGTCTACTTCCTAGATTCTTATTAACCGATAGAACACCTTCCTCAATAATAGGTTCCAAACTTGCAGGAGGTAATAACTCACCTGGTTCCTCTGGTTCAACTGGCTCTGGTATTTCTGGTTTCTCAGG
>CAZRNT010000095.1:0-3820 GCA_964601525.1 uncultured Erysipelothrix sp. | reverse complement strand
AATGTACAAAAAAACGTTAGATGACTAACGTTTTAAGCTCTTCCTGCATATTTACCATCAACGGTATTTACAAGAACAATTTCTCCTTGATCAATAAATAAAGGAACTCTAATGTCATAACCTGTCTCAACTTTAGCGTTCTTTTGAGCGTTTGTTGCTGTATCACCTTTAACTGCAGGTTCTGCTTCAATCACTTCTAAAGCAATCTTTTCAGGTAAACTAACCCCCAAGACTTCGGATTCATGGAAAATTACAGTTACAACCATACTTTCCTTCATAAAGTTTAATTCCCATTCTAACTGTTCTTTAGGAATTTCAATTTGTTCATAATTTTCTTCATCCATGAAGACAATTGCATCACCAGCATCGTAAAGATATTGCATTTCTTTTTTATCAATATGCGCTCTCTTTATTTTATCTCCACCGATAAATGTTAATTCCACAACTGATCCAGTGCGAAGATTCTTCACTTTAGCTTTAATAATCATTTGTCTTTGCGCTGTTTTGTTTTGAGAAGTATCTAATATTTGATATAGATTGTCTTCATGTAAAATCGACATACCAGAACGTAAATCATTTGATTGAATCATATTTTTTCCTCCATTCAAAACTTCCGTCTTCTATTATATCATATTCGACAGTATATCGTGAATCCCCTATAAAAACAATTTGTAAAATATCATCTTTAACTTCGTATTTAGCCTGCCCAAGATATGCTCCTTTTTTATAACCAGATCGCACCATTACGAAAATCGCATTTTCGACTTCATTACGCTGCTTAATTTTTTTGAGATTACTTTCAATACGATTAGACAAATTTATTGAGTTTAAAGAAAAATCTATAAAAGCAAGAAAATAAAAAAGAAATAGTAACGTAAGCAAACTAATGGAACCTTTAGTCGATTTCAACAGAAATTCTCCTCATTTTCTCTAAATAGCGGTAATTAATAAAGCATCTATTATCATATGATTCAAAATATAAATCATCAACACCAAACAAAAGAATTTCAAATCCGGGACTTTTCACTATTCTAGAATTATCCAAATAAATTGAATAGTTCTCATTATTTTTAGAAAAGCGTAGCTCCATGTCACAAGTATCTATTTTACTTCTAGCAAGAAATTGGACTATTTGCACATCAAATATATCAGCTTGATTAACGAGATTTAAGTCAATATTTTTCATTATATTTAAACAAAGAACAATCAAGCTTAAAAGACTAGGAATAACAAGACAAACAATTAAGACTTCAACTAAGGTATAAGCCTGATCTTTCATACACTAACACTAACAAGTAAATAAAGTAGATTAACGCATATAAACATAATCACTAAAGATATTATTACACCTATTAGACCGTAAGCATCATTCACAATAAAACCTCCCAAAGCCCAACTGAAATACACATGTTTTTTTATTGATTTTTCTACTTTGAGCTCTATTAATATTACCGTTATGATTAAACCATATATTTTTATCATAATTAATTCTTTCTCTTCTAAGCAAAGCCTCACTTTGAGCTTCCAGTATTTTTATTTCTTCGTTTACTTTGTTTTGCTTAAATACTTTAAACGAAACAGTGAAAGTAAATGTGACAACAATAAAAAGAACTACAATTAATTCCAATACAGTAAAACCTCTACTCTGCCTGTCCATTTACGATCCTAATCTCTGTCCCGTCATTACAAATATTCTGCTTTTCTCTTAAAAAACCATCAGACATTAATTCCGAAATACTAGTAGGTGTTTTATCATGCTTTAAAGTATATTGTAATATCGCGGCATCTACAATCTTCTTTTGTGCATCACAGCCTTTATCATTAACAACAGACATTGTAGTTTGAATATTTGGTATAGTTAGTAAAAACAAAACCACTACAACGGACATGACCAAAACCATTTCCATCATAGTAAAAGCAGCCTCTAAAGAGATTGAATGATCTGTAGTGGTAAATAAAGACTTTGATAATATATTTTTATGATTGAAATTATTAATAAACATATTCCCCCCTTCATTATTTTAATGAACTTATGAAATTTATTATTTATTTGCTTTTCTGCAAATAAAACATATGAATCCAAACACTTAAGCACCTCTTCATAATTTAAACATTGTTGTATTTTCAGTAAAAATACATCATCTAAATAATCAATATTCCAATTATTTCCTTTACTAAAGGAATCTTCTAAATGATAAGCCAACCATGATACCGGGAGCGGAAGATTTAATTTAGATAGAAGTGTGAATATACTTTGTGTATCAAGTCCTTCAGTGTAAAGAAGTCGATAATATAAAACAAACAAATAGGTCCAAGTCATTTTAATTTGAGAAAAGCAATTTAAATTATGCATTTTAATAAAGAGTAAAACTCGTAAATCGTTTTTACTTAAGGTGTAAGTGGCTATTAAAGCAAATAGAGTAATAAAAATTAGAAAAAAACAATGCGCATTAACAATTCGATTTATTTTGTTTAATTCATTTAAAGCAGGATTTAAATCATTAATCAGATTAGAAATAGAAAGAGAAAAACTAAATTTATATATCAATACTAAAGCAAGATAGGAAAGAAACAAGATACTAGGATAAAGTCCTTCATAAATATATTCTTTAAACAGTGAATTTTTCAAGCGTTTTTTCCATGAAATAAAATTTAAAATTTTTAAATTGCTTAAATATTGATTCATTATTCTAAATTCATCACCCAATATCAGAAATAAGAAATCATCCAGTGAATCTGTCTTAAGATTTAGCTTATCCTTACACTCCTTATAACTTAAACCAACCTCCAAAAAATCAAAACAATCAGAAGCTTTTTGACTGTGATATCTTTTGCTTAATTTCCTTCTCAGAGAATATTTTAAACTCCGCATACACTTCCCCTTTTTCATTTGTTTTTAATTCTTGGTAAATAATTGTCTTGAGTACATGAGAAAGATCATATTCATTCGCTCCTAAGTCAATAAGTCTTGATATTACTTGATCTATATCACCTGCGTGAATTGTACTACAAACAAGATGACCTGATAATCCAGCTCTTATTAAGCTCTTTAATTCTTGATCCTTTCTTACTTCACCTAATGCTATAACATCAGGATCATGTCTTAATAGTTGAGTAATGGCAGAATCAAAATCTAGTCCTTTAGATGATATTTCTATTTGCATTAATGATTCATCCATCATTTCTATTGGGTTTTCTAAAAGATAAATTTGTTTATTAACTAATGATTTTAGAAAAAAATGTTGTGTGGTTGATTTACCACTTCCTGTTATACCTGCGAATAATATTATTCCTGATTCTATTTTATAAATATTATTAAACTCCAAACAGTTTCTACTTATATCCTCAATCGAAGTAATAGAGCTAAGATTTAATACCCGCAAAACACCTGACTTTCGAAACGATGTCTCAATGATCGCGAATCTAAAGTAGTAATTTTTATCACTAATAATATATTGAAAAGAACCAGTTTGTGGCAAATTATTTAAACTTAAATCTAATTTACTAAAGAACTTAAGGTAATCATAGACTTCCGTATTGTTTTCTTCTTCAACATATATCGTATTCTTAAATCTACGATAAGTTAATTTTGTTTTGTCCTCCTGAATATAAAAGTGTAAATCACTTATCCTATTTTCGATCATTTTGTGTAATAAATCATTGATTCTAATTTGTATCTTTCTCATAATTAAAAGTATAAGAAAACATCTAATAATCCTAAAAAAAAGAGAGAAGATTAACCTTCTCTCTTTACTTAATAAATTCAATTATGTAGGGATTTCTTTGTCTTTCAAGTTTATAGCTTGTTTTAGGCCCGTGT
>CAZRNT010000094.1:3614-3843 GCA_964601525.1 uncultured Erysipelothrix sp. | reverse complement strand
ATCTTCCACAATAGCATCTCTCATAGCTTTAATATGATCTCTTAAATAAGAAATCCTATAGTCATCTTGAATTGTTTCACCTTCAACAAAATTATCTATTGCTCCTAGACCATTCTCAACAACGAATAATGGCTTATGATAACGATCATATAATGTATTCATGGTAATTCTAAAACCTAGTGGATCAATTTGCCATCCCCACTCACTTGCTTCTAAGTATGGATTTTTT
>CAZRNT010000094.1:0-3604 GCA_964601525.1 uncultured Erysipelothrix sp. | reverse complement strand
GATGGAAAAATATTTCCTTCTGTTTTTTCCATCAGTTTTGGATCAGTACTTACAGTTCTTGAAGAATAATATGAAAAGGAAATAAAATCTACGGTATTTTCTTTTAATATTTGTAGATCATTTTCTTCCATTTCAATTTCAATGCCTTTTCGTTCTAATGCTTTGATTGCATATGCTGGATATTCACCAAGGGCTTGAACGTCAATAAAGAAATAGTTATCTCGGTCGTGTTCCATAGCCTTCCATACATCTTTAGGATTGGATGAGTAAGGATAATACATTCCACCTGCTAACATACAGCCAATTTGATTCTCTGGATCGATTTCTTTAGCTATCTTTGTTGCAATTGCACTTGCAAGCAGTTCATGATGAGCTGCTTGGTAAAGAATTGCTTCTTTATCTTCATTTTCTTCAAAGACAATTCCTGCTCCCATAAAAGGTGCATGTAAGAGCATATTAATCTCATTGAAAGTAATCCAATATTTAACAAGGCCCTTGTATCTTGTAAATAAAGTTCTTGTTAATCTTTCATAAAATTCAATCATTTTACGATTTCTCCAGCCACCATATTTTTCAATTAGATGAATTGGACAGTCAAAGTGTGTGATAGTTACTAAGGGTTCGATATTATATTTTTTACATTCTTTGAAGACATTTTCATAAAATTGTAATCCTTTTTCATTCGGTTCTTCTTCATCACCTTTAGGATAAATCCTAGTCCAGGCTATCGATAGTCTAAATGTTTTAAAGCCCATTTCAGCAAATAATTTAATATCTTCTTTGTAATTCTCATAGAAACGAATTCCTTCTTGAGCAGGATAATGATATCCTTCCTCAAAATCTAACATTTTTCTCTGGCCACTAATTACAGCAAAACGCTCTTGACCATGAGGTATTACATCGACATTTGCTAGTCCTCTTCCATCAACATTATAAGCACCCTCACACTGATTCGCGGCGGTTGCTCCACCCCATAAAAAATCTTTTGGAAATCCCACTATGCTTCAACTCCTTCATTACTTGGTTTCCATAGGAAATAAGTTAGTAAAAAGCCAACGATTGCGGAAACTATAATAGTTGCAATTGCTGCGTAGAATCCAGTCATATCTCCGTTTGCTGGATTAATATAATTAAATACTCCAAATACACCAAGACCTCCTGATGTGTAGGCTGTAGCATCAAAATAGCCCATGAAAATTCCTCCTACAGCTGCTCCAATCATTGAATATAAAAATGGTTTCTTTTCTGGTAATGTGAAAGTATAAATTGCCGGTTCTGTTATTCCAAAAATACCAGAAATTATAGCTGGAATACCTAATGATTTAAGCTTAGGTTCTTGGATTTTAAGATACATTGCAAAAACTACTGCTGTTTGAGCAAATGAAGCTCCAAAATAACCTGACATTACGTTTGAATATCCAAATTGTTGCAACATAATTAAATGGATTGCGACAATTCCCCAATGAAGTCCAAAGACAACAAGTACTTGCCAAATAAAACCAACAAAAACTGCTGCAAGGATTGGTGAAAATGCATTAATTGATAAGAATGCATTCCCTACTAAGTTTATAGCTAGGCTAACAATTGGACCTACTACAATAAATCCTACAATTAATGAAATAACAATCGTTACAAATGGAACAACAAAGATTTGAACTATTTCTGGAACTACTTTATAGGATATTTTTTGAACCCTGCTAGCAAACCAAACTACAAATAGTACCGGAACAACACCACCTTCATAGTTTTGCACCATAACAGGCATTCCTAAAAACTTAAGGTAAATATCTGTATTAAATACATTGCCAATTACCTCTGAATTGGCTTTCAAATAATTTAATTGTAAGGTTGGATACGAAAACGCTGCTCCAATTACCATCCCTATAAAAGGATTTAGTTTAAATTTTTTCGCTGAGGTATATCCAATAACTATTGGAAGAAACTTAAATATAGCATCTCCAAATGAATTTAAGAGAATGTATGTTCCAGAGCTTGTCTCCAATAGATTTAATGAAACAAATAATGCCATAAATCCTTTTATCATTCCCGAAGCAGCCATTACTCCTAAAAATGGTTGGAAACTACCGGCTACAACATCAATAAATTTATTTAGAAAATTATTATCACTTGAATCTTCTTCTACTTCCTCTTTATGCTTTCCTGAATCTAAATTAGTTTGATCAATAATAGCATTATAGACATGGGGAACATGATTTCCAATTACAACTTGATATTGTCCTCCAGATTTCATCACTGTCACAACACCATCCATTGATTCAAAAGCTTTGTCATTAGCTTTTGATTCATCTTTAAGTTTGAACCTTAGTCTTGTCACACAGTGATTCAATGATTTGATATTTTCCTCTCCACCTACATTTTCGATAATTGATTGTGCTAAATCATGATACTTACTCATAATCATCCTCCTTCATTAAATAACTAAGTATCTAAAAAAATACAAAAGTTTAATGAAGGTTTGGCCAACTTAATGTCACCACCCCTAATTAATAAATCATTAAGCAGTAATTCCTTCGACCACCACCTTTGCTATATGTATTGTTAGATAAAGGCATTCTTCAGTACTCATAGTATACGAATATTCTTTCTTTAAATAATCTTGTATTTCAAGAACACATTCGTAGGTTTGTGGATGCTTTTGGGACATTATTTTTAATAATGCTCGCTCATCCTCTCCACTATATGTATTACCACTTAAAACTCGATATGCAAAGAATTTTAAATGGGTCATAAATCTGAAGAAATAGACACTTTCTTCGTCAAATTTCACATAAAAAAATGATTCAACTATATCTAACAATGCTTGAATCATTTCGGTGATTTCCATAGCATTATGGAAACCATCATCATTTTGTGCATTAAATAAATGTAGAGCTATAAAACCTGCTTCATCTTCTGGTAATCTTATACCAAATTCATTCTCAATGAGATTTAAGGCATATAGACCAACCGCATATTCATCAGAATAGAATCGCTTAATTTCTAAATTAAGCACATTTCCCATATGATGATTGTTTTTCGCTCTTTCAACAACACCATATAAGTGATCACTTAAGGATATATAGAGGTTCTCACTTAATGGTTTTCCCAACACTAGCTTTGCCTTTGTAATTATAAGATCTGTTATCATAAAATATTCAATAGGTATATTACTTAGAAGTTCTTCTAATCTGCTCAGATTGTCTTCATTTCTAAGTACAAATACTTTATCAACAATATCTTGATCAACCATGTCCCCTACTTTTTTTGAAAAGGCTAAACCTCTACCCATAGCGATTGATTCGACTCCCTGACCATCAATTGTTATGATTACATTATTGTTTAATATTTTATGTATTTTCAATTTAAAGTCCTCCTTAAATAAGAAAAACCTACTTTTTGGGCGTTATAAAAACACACATAAAGTAGGTTTAGCTTGTCTTAAACAATCACTATCCTTAAATACATATTAGCACATTAAGGAATAATGTCAACGCTTACAATTCTTTAATTTGATCATAGAATATTTTCTAATTTTTTCCCTTTCGCAAGCTCATCGACAATCTTATCTAAATAGCGAATCTCTTTCATTAGCCCATCTTCCATT
>CAZRNT010000093.1:0-3844 GCA_964601525.1 uncultured Erysipelothrix sp. | reverse complement strand
TGTTGGTAATAAAGTGATTTGACACCATGTTCCCAAGCAAAGAGATAAAGCTGATTAATTTCTTTAGCAGAAACCTCTGGATTAACCATAATATTTAAAGATTGACTTTGATCTAGGAATTGTTGACGAATTGCAGCTTGGTCTAAAACTACATATTGATCAATTTCACTAAATGTTTTAAAGACTTCTTTTTCATGATCACTTAAGAAATCAAGATGTTGAACTGAACCATCATGGTCTCTAATGTCATTCCAAACTTCCCTTGTATTTTTTCCTAATTTTTCTAAAATTTCTTCTAGATATGGATTTCTAATTGTTACTTTTGTTTTCGCTACATCTTTTACATAGTTATTTGACCAAATCGGCTCAATACTTTGTGACACTTGACCCAAGATAAAGGCTGATGAGGTTGTTGGAGCAATCGCTGTAAGAGTTGTATTTCTACGTCCATAACCTTCTAAGATTGATGGCTCACCATATAGATCAGCTAATTCTTTTGAAGCTGCATGAGCTTTAGTTTGAATGAATTTAAAGATTTCAGCATTTAACTTTGTTGCTTCCATACTTTCAAAAGGAATCATTTTTGATTGAAGGTATGAATGCCATCCTAAAGCACCCAATCCTAAAGCACGGTTTGCCTTAGCAAAATTATAGGATTTTTCCATAAAGCTGAAAGCTAAATTATCCTCTTTACTATCTGAGTCTCTTAATCGCTCTAACTTTGTTAGGAAATCTGTCATAACAGCATCTAAGAAGAATACCATTGTTTCAACTGCATCAGTATCTTTCCACTCATCATAATACAAGATATTCATTGATGATAAGTTACAAACAAATGACCACTCATCATTTGAAGGTAAAGCTATTTCTGAACATAAGTTACTATGACGAATTGGTAGTTTCTTATCTTTATACACATCAACAGTTTCATTATTTACTGTATCTGTAAAGAAAATATATGGATAACCAATTTCAACACGTCTTTGAATGAGTTTTGCCCATAAGTTACGTTTTTCAACATCACCAGCAATCATTTCATTCATCCAAGCATCAGAAACTGTTACACCATGTGTTAATTCTTGAATCGGATCTCCTTCAGTTCCAATCTTCAAGAATTCTTCAATATCTGGATGATCAATTGGAAGATATGGAGCAAAACGACCTCTTCGGGTTGAACCTTGAGATACAACATCAATAATTGTCTCAAATAGCTTCATAAAGTGTACGGCACCGCTAGAAACACCGTTATTTGTTATTTCTGCACCTCTTGGACGCAATTCTCCAAAATAACCTGATGTTCCACCACCAAATTTACTCATCATTCCAACTTCAGCTTGAGTGTATAAAATACCACCCATATTATCTGCTAAGTGTGAACCAAAGCAACTAATTGGTAAACCTTTATCAATTCCAAAGTTTGACCAAACAGGAGATGACATTGAGTAATAACCTTTCTCCATGTAGCCATAAAATTTATCTGCAAATCCTTCAATACCTAATATTTCTTCCGCTTTATCTGCGATAAAACGAACTCTTTCTTCAGGGCTTACCCCTTCAGTTAAATATCCTCTTGATAAAAACAATCTACTATGTTCATTTAACCATTTCATATTTAGCGCCCTCTTTCTTTTTAAAATAAATCATCCGCGGTGATACTACGTGTACGTTTTGAATAATTTATTGAACGTTTAACAAAGAAGTCAACATGTTTTGTCGCTACAACTTCATCATCAAACCAATCTGTCTGTTCGACTAAATCTTCATTTACTTCAAAGATTCTATCATAACCAACACTTTCTAATGAATTATTCAATCTATTTTTAACAAATTCTTTTACCATTTCTTTGGGTAAGAAATCTAAATCTCCTGCTTCATAGATCCAGTCAATAACTTTTTCTTCTGATTCATAAGCATCTCTACAGGATTGAATAACAAGAGTTTCCATCTTATCATCAAACCACTCAGGATGTTCTTCTCTAATAATATTGATTAATTCTATTCCAAACAAACCATGAATTTGCTCTTCCTTTGAAGTAGCTTCAATAGCATTAGACATACCTTTGAATAAGTTTTTATGCTTATTAAAGGACATGATAATTAAGAACTGGGAAAATAGAGAAACATGTTCAATAAATAATGAGAACAATAAGATTGATAATGTATAATCACGATCATCTTCTGTTCTAGACAATACCGCACTCTTTGTTAAATAATCAACACGTTCAATAAGTGCAGGAATCTCATCAATTTTTTCAAACTCATGATTTAATCCTAGAATTTCTAAAAGGTGGGAATAAGCATCATGATGACGAACTTCACTCTCCGCAAAAGTATAGCCAACTGAACCAATTTCCGGCTTAGGAAGTCGGTGATACAAATCACCCCAGAAAGTCTTAACAGCAACCTCAACTTGAGCTATTGCTAACATTGCATTCTTAATTGCGTTTCTTTCAGCATCATTAACATTAACTTTAAAGTCTTGAATATCAGAAGTGTAATTAAATTCAGTATGTAACCAATAAGAATGTTGAATTGCTTCCTTATACTCTTCTAATTCAGGATATTCATAAGGTTTTAAGTTCAATCTAAATTTAAAAATATCTGGTTTTCTAGCTTGATTACGTTTTTCACGATAGAGAATATATGCTTTAGCAGTTGACTTATGTTCAGATCCCAATAAGACCTCTTCAACATAATCCTGCACTTTCTCAACAGTTAAACTCTCATATTCATTTCTCTCAACAATTAAAGTTTTAACTTCTTCAGTTAATTTTTTTGCCTCTTCAAAATCAAATTCTCCGGTCTGCTTCCCGGCCTTTTCAATCGCAATGGTAATTTTATCCGCCTCAAATTCAACAACAGATCCATCACGCTTTGTAATCACTTTAGGTAATGTCACAGAATCTTCCTTTCATTCTTTACTTATATATTATATACGTTGTGCTATTTATTATTGTATCTAAAATTACATAATAAGGGAAGAAAAGTACAAGGAAACATTTTGTCAAATTAATTAATTTCTTCACATCTATTTATTATTTCATGAAAATAAAAAAGCATTAGAAATAATATTCTAATGCTGAGTGTTTATTGATTTGATAAATTTATTTTTTCTAAAGCTTTTTCAGGTACTTCTTCAAGTTTGATTCTTTTCTGACTTAGCACAATTTGATCACTTGTCTCTACTTTTACATATTCAAGTGGCTGAAGTAATTTTTTACTATCTTCTGTCATAAACTCAAATTCCACAATTCTCGATTCGCCATTATCATCATATGCCTCAAACTTATACGACCTACCTCTATCCACTGCATTACCATCACGGTCATATAGATCTTCAATCGCAGTAGATTGGTCTTGGGGAACTTTAAAATAGTAAACATTGCTTGCGACATAGCGTGCATTATAGTATTTATTTCCCATATAGACAATTCCTGCAAAAACAATAAGTCCAAGTAAAATACTTATTTTTTTCTTCATGTTATTTACCTCTCGTTTCATTGTACTATAACATTAGCACAACAATACAACTTTGTCATCTCTTAAAAAAAATTATAGTACAATGAATTAAATAGTATCTTAAATATTAATCTTTACCTGTGGATTTACATAGAATTAATTTGAAAAAATTAAAAAAACCGACTCTAAAGTCGGTTTTAATCCATTAAAAAATAATTACTTTCTTTTCTTTTTACTCAAAATTAAAGCAAGTGATCCTAAACCTACAGTTGTAATTCCCGTTGTTAACATTATCGGACTCATTCCTGTTGCAGGCAAATCTTCTTTGTCTTTTTTTGGTGCTTTTTTTGCTTCACATGTTCACGGAAAGCAGCATCTAAAAAAT
>CAZRNT010000092.1:0-3868 GCA_964601525.1 uncultured Erysipelothrix sp. | reverse complement strand
TATGAAAAAGATGCTGTTTTATATGATCAAATCATTGATCTTTTAGGAAAAGAAATACTTGATGAGAAACTAGAGATTGATCGAAAAAAGATTGCCTATAAAGTTTTTAATGATAAAAGTTTATTGGAAAAATTAGAGTCTTTAATATTTCCACAAGTAAGAAAAGATATTGAAACATTAAGTGAGGACGATGCATTAACTTTCTTTGAAGTTCCTTTGTTATTTGAAGCTCAATATGATGATATCTTTGATTTCATTATTGTTGTTGATGCTAAAGAAAAAACAAGAATTCAAAGAGCAATGAATAAGGGTTTAGAACTTGAAGATATAGAAAATAGAATGAAGCGACAATTGTCAGCAAAAGAAAAAAGAAATAGAGCTGATTTCATTATTGAGAACAATCATGATATGGAAAGTCTCAAAGAAGAAGTTCAAGAAGCACTTGAAATTATAAAGTTAGAAAGGGCGAAGTCATGGATCAAAACATAGTTAAAGTTCATAGTAATTTTACTTTATCTACGGATGAGTATGAAAGTCTTATTCTTTTGTACCAACCCTTGTTTTCTTACCCTGCGCTTTCTCTTTATTTAAGTCTTTATGAATTTGCGAAAGTAGATAAACATGTTAACTTAGATGAACTTAAGCGTATTTTGCAAATTGAACGATCAAGCATTGATATCTATCGCAAAGAATTGGAAAGATTTAGTTTAATCAGAACTTTTGCAGGTAAAGAACTTGAAATTTTACTTATTAGACCTTTAAGTCCTGCAGACTTCTTTCTGCATTCAACCTATGCTCGTTTGTATTCAATTGTCATGGGACATAAAAAGTTTATTGATTTGTCTCATCGATATCGTCAAGAATGCATTCAGTCAAAAGATGAAATCAGTGAAAGTTTTGATCTTAATCGCTTGGCTATATGGGATGAAGAAATGGAAGAGAATTTCTCTAAGAATGATGTAGGTACAAAGGAATATTCCTACAATGTTGATGCATTCTTAAAAAGAATATCTCCTCGTTTATTCCCGATTGAACTTCGCACTGAGAAAACTAAACAAATTATTGCGGAGATGGCTACAATGTATAAACTTAATTTTTCTGATTTAAGAACAGCACTTTTCGCATCAACCAACATTGAGACATTGAATTTTGATGAGAAAAGATTTATTTACTCCATTGAACGGGAACATGGAAAATTGAGCAGAGAAGATGTTGATGATGTCTATGAATTAGATCCAGTAAGTTTCTTGATTTATCTTCAAGGACACGATTATGTTGTTGATGCTGATAAGAACTTAATACAGTCATTGTCAAGAAACTTTTCATTTTCATCAGAAGTTATTAATGTTTTGCTTGAATATGTCTTGAAAAACAATGATAATAATTTAACTAAAGCGTATGTAGAAAAAATAGCTTCTGTTTGGAAACGTGAAGGTGTTAAAGATAAAGAAACTGCTCTTAAACAGATTGAAAAGCCAGTATTTAAAACTAAATCTAACAAGAAGAGTCAAAGTATTAAAAGACACACCGCGATGCCGACTTATTCCGATGAAGTTGAAATTGATGAAGATGTTGATGATTTGAAACATGAATTAGAGCAAATGTTTAAGAAAGGATAATCACAATGAGCTTAAAACATTTAAGATTTGAATTGACTGAAGAACAATTAAAACGAAGAGCTGAAGATGCTAAGATGCTCATGAATGAAAAAGAAGTGCAAGAATTCTTAAAAGAAAGCAATTGTCCTTATGAAATTTATGAAGAAAACATTAGTAAATTCAAAAGATGGTTGAAAGCGAAAAGAGAAGCAGAATCTTACACAAAGGAAGAAATTCGTAAAGATTTGCGTAAGGGAGAATATCTTGATTTAGAATATGATCAAAATTTAAATGCTTTATTTGAAGTTGTTCGCAGGGTACCATATTTCTATGAGATTAAAGAAGAGGAAAGTTTCCTTGAAAGATATCAAGTTTTTCCTTTGCCTTTATCTTTACAGAATGCATTCTTTAAAACAATTGATTTTGATAAAGAGGCGAGCAATCCGCGCTATCTTAAATTGGTTAAAGATTTAAGTGAGTTTATGGATAATGATGAACTTGGTTATTATCTCTATGGTAATTTAGGGGTTGGGAAATCATATTTATCGGCTTGTGTAAGTAATCAATTGGCAAAAGAAGGTAAAAAGGTTGCTTTTGTTCATGTTCCATCTTTGTTAAATCACTTAAAACAGCAGTTTGGAAACAATCAAGCTCAGGAACAAACGCTTAATAAATTAAGAAAAACACATTTGTTGGTATTGGATGACCTAGGTGCAGAACCAATCACACCGTGGGGAAGAGATGAAATACTATTGTCCATTCTCAATGATCGTTTAGAGAATAAAAAGAAAACAATTATCACCTCAAATTACAAACCGGAAATGCTAAATGATCTCTACAGAGTTGATACAAGAGGAATTTCCGATGAAATCAGATCGCAAAGATTAGTTGATAGAATACAAGCACTCACAAAGTCTTATGAAATCTCAGGAAAGAATCGTAGACACAGTTGATTTTTGCTAATTTTATAAGACAAAAGTTTAATATAATGGTATGATATTAAAAGAGGTGAATTATGAAAAGGATTGGAATATTGACATCTGGTGGCGATGCACCGGGGATGAATGCTGCAATACGTTCTGTGGTACGTTCAGGCCTTTCGATGGGTTTGGAAGTATTTGGTATTTATGATGGATACCAAGGTTTAGTTGATGGAAAAATCAAGAAGCTAGATCGTGGCGATGTCAGTGATATCATTATTCAAGGGGGAACGGTTTTAGGTAGTGCTCGTCTTGAAGAATTTAAATTAGTTGAAGTAAGAGAACAAGCAATTGAAAATCTAAATAAACATGGAATCGAAGGATTAGTGGTTATTGGAGGAGATGGAAGCTATCGTGGAGCATTAGCGCTTCATGAAATGGGTGTGCCTTGTATAGGTGTTCCAGCAACCATAGACAATGATATTGCCTCTACAGAATATTCAATTGGTTTTGATACAGCTTTAAACACTGTTATTGACAACGTTGACAAATTACGTGATACTTCTAGTTCGCATCATCGTTGTTCTGTTATTGAAGTAATGGGAAACCGTTGTGGGGACCTAGCAATTTATGCTGGATTAACAACAGGTGCAGAATTAATCATTACTAAGGAAACAGGATATGATGAAATGGAAGTTCTTGAACGTCTTCAACATATTGAAGAAAAGAAGAAAAAACGTCATGCGATTGTCATCATTAGTGAAAAGATAACAGATGTAGAATTGCTTGCGCAAAAAATATCCCAACATACAAACTTTTCTGGTCGCTCAACCGTGCTTGGTCACATCCAACGAGGTGGTTCACCAACTGCTAGAGATCGTATTTTAGCAACACAGTTTGGGGATATGGCAGTACAGTTATTATTGAATGATGTAAGTGGACAATGTGTTGCAGTTGTTCATGGGGAAATTGTCTCCATCGAATTACCTGAAGCATTGAGAATGCCTCGTCGTTCGAGAAGGAATTTATTTGATTTGCACGATCGTTTAGTATAAGGAGGAAATTAAATGATGCATGATATTAAAAAAACTAAAATTGTTTGTACTATAGGGCCTGCTTCTGAAACACCAGAAATGATAGAGGCATTAGCCAAAGAAGGAATGAATATTGTTCGTTTCAACTTCTCACATGATGTTCAAGAAAACCATTTGAGAAGAATGAATACTGTTCGTGAAGTGAGTGATAGAATTGGAATTAACTTAGCGATTCTATTGGATACAAAAGGTCCAGAAATTAGAACTGGTTTAATTGAAAATAATGGTGTTGAGTTTGAAACTGGAGATATCGTAC
>CAZRNT010000091.1:0-3876 GCA_964601525.1 uncultured Erysipelothrix sp. | reverse complement strand
TTAAAGCAGATGTTATTTTAATGGCAAAAAATGGTGTTGATGGCGTTTATGATAGCGACCCTAATATTAATAAAGAGGCAGTAAAATATGATAGCTTATCATATATGGATGTCTTACAAGAAAAATTAGCGGTAATGGACTCTACAGCGACATCAATGTGTATGGATAATGATATTGATTTAATTGTCTTTAATATGAATGAAAAAGATAATATAATAAAGGCAGTACAGGGTAAGGCAGAAGCAACCCGTATTTCTAAAGGAGGAAATTAAATGCAAGAAGGTAAATTATTAATGAATGAAGTAATTTCTGATTTTGAGAATCGTTTAGGAACATTACGTACAGGTCGTGCGAATGCTTCTATATTATATGGTGTTAATATTGAGTATTATGGTACTCCAACTCCATTGGATCAAATCGCACAGATTTCTATTGTTGAAGGACGTCAAATCGCTATTAAACCATTTGATCCATCCATCTTAAAAGATATTGAGCGTGAAATTAATGAATCACAACTTAATTTACTTGCACAAAATGATGGAACAAATGTAAGAATTAATGTTCCGGCATTGAGTGAAGAAACACGTCGTGCTGAATCTAAAAATGTTGGTACATTTGCGGAAGAGGCAAAAGTTCAAATTAGAAATATTCGTCGTGATTTAAATGATGAAATTAAGGATACAGATGGATTACCAGAAGATCAAGAGAAAAAAATGCTTGAAGATGTTCAAAATTTAACCAATGAATACATTAAGAAAATTGATGATATTTCAAAGGCTAAAGTAGAAGAAATAATGACGGTTTAATATGGTTAAACATATTGCTATTATTATGGATGGCAATGGTCGTTGGGCTCAAAAGCGTAACAAAAAAAGAACTGTAGGGCATTATTACGGAAGTGAAAACGTTCGTAATATTGCCCTTGAAGCTTTAGATATGGGTGTGGAGGTTATTACACTTTACGCATTTTCCACTGAAAACTGGAAAAGACCTGAAAAAGAAATTGAGTACTTAATGAAATTGCCAGCAGTCTTCTTTGATAAGTTCTTAGATGAGCTTATGGAAAAAGGGATTGCGATTTCTACAATCGGAGATTTATCTAAAATTCCTGAAAAAACAAGGGAAGTTATGGAAAATGCTGTTGAGAAAACAAAACATAACTCTAAATTGGTCTTAAATTTTGCTCTTAACTATGGTTCAAGAGATGAACTTGTAAGAGCAAGTAATAAAATGATTGAAGATGGACACAGTGTTATCACTGAGGATTTAATATCTTCTTATTTAGATACTGCAGAATATCCTGATATTGATTTATTGATTCGAACAGGTGGAGATCAAAGGTTGTCAAATTATTTATTGTGGCAATTAGCTTATGCTGAGTTAGTTTTCCTTGATATGGCATGGCCGGATTTCACTCGCGAAGAGTTTAGAAAATGTATTGAAGAATTTGAATCAAGAGAAAGAAGATTTGGGGGTCTTTAATATGAAAGAACGGATTATAACAGCAATAGCCTTAGTAACGGTATTTGGGGTCAGTTTATATTTAGGAGAAACGGCTCTAAAAGTACTGGTTACTGCGCTTTTATTAATTGCTTCTTATGAAGTTTATTTATCAAGAAGAGGAAAAGTGGCGCCTATTGTTTTATTACCATATGCTCTTTTTGTACTTGCTTCCATGTTCATTCCTTTGGATGCTTATCTTGTTTATCTTTCAGGTATGATTTTAGTTTTCTTTGGAATGGCTGTAATATTTCCTTGGTATAAACTTGATGAAATGGCATATTCATATTTAATGATTTCTGTACTTATTACAACTGCGGTTGGTTTTAGAGAGATTATTAGCATTGACTTATCATTACTTATATTTGTTATGATTGCTGCTTTTGCTACTGATATTTTCGCTTTCTTTGGTGGTATGAAGTTTGGTAAAAATAAACTAATTCCTAGATTATCACCTAATAAAACTGTAGAAGGTGCTGTTAGTGGATATATTGCAGGTGTTGTTTTTTCGTTAATCTTTGGTTATTTCTTCGTACAAACACATGTAGATTTAATTCCTATTGCTATTGCTTCGCTTGTAATTCCTATATTTTCGCAAATAGGAGATTTATCATTTAGTTTAGTCAAGCGTCGATTTGATATTAAGGACTTTGGTTATATTTTTCCAGGACATGGAGGAGTATTGGATCGTATTGATTCTTTGATTTTTGCGATCATGACTTTAAATATTGTTTTAAGCTTATTAGCATAAGGCGGAGGTAATTATGGATATAATTTTAAATTTATTAGTATTTGCATTAGTACTAGGTATTATTGTATTAATTCATGAATTAGGGCATTTATTAGCTGCCAAGAAATTTGGAGTTTATTGCCATGAATTTGCTATAGGAATGGGACCGGTACTTTTCAGATTAAAAAAACCAGAGTGGGAAACCACTTATAGTATTCGTGCATTACCTCTAGGTGGCTTTGTAGCCATGGCTGGTGAAGATGCACCCATTGAGGATGTAGAAGTACCCGACGAGAGAACAATCAATGGTATTGAGCCTTGGAAGCGTTTGATTATCATGCTTGCAGGTATTGTGATGAATTTCATTTTAGCGTTCTTAATATTTTGGGGACTAAGTTCGACTCTTGGAGTTGTTGAGGTTCCTAAGGCTGAGGTTGCTGTAGTTCAAGAAAACTCTGCTGCATCTGAAGCAGGGCTTGAAATAGGGGATAAAATTGTGAACATCGAATTCCATGATGGCACAAATCTAAAACCTAAAGATTTTAATGATGTCTTTATTGCATTGTCTACTTACGGAGAATATGGATTTGATTTAACGCTTGATCGTCAAGGTAAGGAGATTAAAACTCATATTGAACCAAGATGGGAAGAAACGGAAAAACGATTCTTAATGGGAATTGTTGCTCCAGATGCAGAGCATCATGATCTAAATATTATACAAGCGATTCCTACTGCTTTTAAAGAAATTAAAAATGTTGTTGTTCAATTCTTCTTTATAATTACACGATTATTTAGAGGTATAGGACTTGATGCAGTCGGTGGTCCTATAGGTATTTATGAAGTAACTTCTCAAGTAAGAGTGCATGGATTTATATTTTTCTTAAACCTTGTTGCTTTATTATCGGTGAATTTAGGAGTTGTAAACTTATTACCAATTCCAGTAATGGATGGTGGTCGAGCTTTATTAACTCTTATTGAGATAATTATTGGTAGACCAATTAATAAAAAAGTAGAAGAAATAATTATGACAGCCGGCGTTATTTTGATTTTAGCATTATTCGTATTTATCATGGTAAACGATATACGAAAACTGATATAAATATGTTATAATAAAAAAAAGGAGTAATGTATGGCATATAAAATTGAGGAAAAGCCGCTGCCCAAGTTCTGGGCTGCGACAATGACAATGACCATTCCTGAGTATTCAATCGATCTCTATCGAAGAGCTGTTCGTTCTTTAAAAAAAGAGTTAGATCAAATGGGAGTGGAAATATTAAAACCTGAATATAACTTTACAATGGCCAATGAGTCCAATCCAAAAATCGAATTAATCGATGTTGAACTTGTTGTTGCTGTTGAAAACCCTGGTGTTGATACTAATATCATCAAGTTTAAGGAATTTAAACAAGAGGATGAAATGATACGTATCATGGCAGATGAATTTGCTGACATACATACAGGAATTGCTGAGTGGATGCATGACAATGACTTTGTTGCAGATGGAAATCTAAGAAGAATTCTAAGTGACGAAGCACCTTATGTATATGATTGTCCATATAAACCTGCAGATGACTAAAAATATATTTTTAAGGGTTCTAGAAATTCTGGTGTTGGTGGACCATAAATCACCGATATTTAGTCGAAGG
>CAZRNT010000090.1:0-3946 GCA_964601525.1 uncultured Erysipelothrix sp. | reverse complement strand
GCGTGGGGATCTTGCTAGCGAAATCGGTACTGCATTGGGTTTTTATATTGTTTTACCTCATTTGGCCGCTGTTGCTTTAGCAGTTTTATTTGGTCTTGTTGCTTTAATATCAAAAAAAAGATGGCCTATTTTGACTAGTGCCATCCTCTATATCGTAAGTATTGTACTATTTCCTATTTACTTTATGTTTGTGACTGTACAAATGATTTTTGCTTTCATTAGTTTTGCGAGAAAACCAAGAATTTAAGCACTTGTATCTGTTACCAAATGTCCTATTATCTTTGAGGCTATTGCAAGAGCAATCATTATGAATGTAAACTTGGAAAACACTGGTAAGTCAACATTAATATTTAAAGACGAAGCATATTTGTTGAGTCCATAGTTTAAGATAATTCTCGATAATCCATCAGCAATCGCTGCTAAGAACAAAGCAATTGCCAGTGTATTGAAATACTTATTTTCTTTTAGATTAACGACGATGATTGCGATTAAAGAAAGAACCGCAACTCCTAAAGAATATTGTTGGATTTGATTAAGGTTTGTGAAGAGATAGTCCATAGTCTTAATTAATTTCATTTGATTAGGACTTACATTCTCTTTTAACGAACCTAATTTTTGATGATATATCTCATCAAAGTCAATTCTATTTACTAATTCTTTGACTAATACCTCACGATATTGGGGACTGATTACATCTCCTGTTAGATCGGCAATTTCTTTTGTATATGTATCTAATGCTAGATGAACATCTTCATTAATCGATGTTTCGCTATCGTTATTTGATAAATCATGAAGTACGATTAATGAGTACTTATCAATCATAGAATTCACTAAAGGATCGGTCTCGATTTTTGTTTTTAATACCTCTACTGATTCTTTTTGGTCAATAGGTACAACACTATTAATTTCACTCACAATTGTATCAATTCCCGTATTGACTGTCTTATGTAATACTGCGTGTGAGCTTGCTGTCCTAAGCTCATCCACATAAAAACTATTGGTAAATACTAAAGTTGAGAGTATAAACAATAAAACCAAAACCATTGACATTAATTTTTTCATATTCTATTTCTCCCCTTTTCATTCATGATTTTAAATATCTTGAAAATAAGAAATCCTACAATCCCACCTGTTGTATTGGTTATCAAATCTGTTACATCACTTGAGCGATTTGAATCAAACATTTGTAGAGTCTCTATTACAAAACTTAGAAGGAATGAAGATATTATAACATGATAAATCATCGTTTTTCTTTTTCGTATAAGTGGCAATAAGGAACCAAAAGGTACAAGCATTAATATATTGAGTAAAGCCTCTCTTACCGCTTGTCCTCTGGAGTGAATAATATCACCAAAGGGTTCTAAATGAAAACCAAAGCTTAAAGATTCTTGTAAAAGATTTCTAAGTGGTCTAAAGGGCATGAGTGTTAGTGCATAAACTGATGCTAGGTAAAAAAATAAAACATTATATAAAATTATTTCTTTTGTTGTACATTTACTGTACATTTTTTTATTTAATAAATAATAGATGCTAATAATAATCATTAAATCAAAGATATACTTCACTATTGCCCTCCAAATCTTTGTTAATTATATCATAGTGAGTCCATCTTATTGTGATAAACAAAAGAAAAGAACAGAATTATTCTGTTCTTAATTTTCAATTATTTAACTTTATTTGCAATTTCAAGTGTTCTTAATGTTTGATGTCTAATTGCATCTTTAACATCTTCGATCATTTCTCCATTTTGATCCACTGTAACACTTGTTCCGTATGGATTTCCACCTGCTTTATAAATGGAATCATCAGTATAACCTGGTGTAACAATTAATGCTCCCCAGTGCATCATACTTACATAAAGTGCTAGCAATGTAGCTTCATGACCACCGTGCATATTACCAGCACTTGTCATTCCAGTAACTACCTTATTTACTGTTTTTCCTTGACTCCAAATTGGTCCTTGAATATCAATGAATTGTTTTAGTTGAGATGGAATATTTCCGAATCGAGTTGGTGCTGAGAAAATGATTGCATCTGCCCATTCAATATCTGACGATTCTGCTAATTTTACATCTTTCATAGCTTCAGTAGTATTTTTCCAAACTTCATTACCTTGTACTACTGCATCTGGTGCAAGTTCTTGAACTTTTAATAATCTTACATTTGCACCTTGCTCTTCTGCTGCTTCCTTAGCCCATTTTGCCATTGTATAGTTTGTTCCACTCATCGAATAAATAATTATTGCTAAATTAATGTCTTTCATATGTCTCTCCTTTATACTGATAGTTAAATCTCAATGGATAATCCTAACTTTTTAAGTAAATTAATTAAGTCTTCTTTTTCTTGATTGTTTAAGGCTGAAAATAATTTTGTCAGATCCTGGCGATGTTTTGTAAATAATTCATCCATTAATCGGCTTCCGGAAGCACTTAATTGAATGTAAGTTATGCGTCCATCTTTTTGACAAGCCCTTCTCTCAATAAAACCTTTTTTCTCAAGTTGTTTCAATGTATAAGAAATTCTACTGCTAGAAATTAATATTTTCTCCGCAATTTCTTGAACAGGTAATTCCCCTTTATGATAAAGGACTTCTAAAATACCAAATTCACTTGGATTGATTCCTAGCTTTTTGATTTCTTTTTCGACAGCTAAGTCAATGCTTCTCATAGCTTTTGACATAACCACAAACAATTTAAGACTTAATTCTTCTTCCATAGTATTTCTCCTATCGAAATTATAATATCTCAAATTTGAGATACTTTCAAAACTTATGCTCATAAAAAAACCAGGGTTTCACTCCTGGTTAAATTAATTAGTCTTTTTTATTTTTTAATTTGTCAATTCCATCATTAACTTTTTCAGCAAGATCCTCTTTAAGATCTTCAGCTTTATGTTTTACGTCATCAACAAATGATTCTGTATCTTTTTTAGCTTTATCCGCTTCATGTTTTAAATCATTTTTAGCATCTTCAGCTTTTTCACGAACTTCTCCAAGTCCTTTTTGGACTTTACCTTTAAGTTCTAATTCTTCGTTACCGGTTAATTTACCAGTACCTTCTTTAACATTTCCAACAACTTTATCTTTTAGTTCTTTCATTTTATTTTCACTCATAATTTTTTCTCTCCTAACTCTCTATTTTATTGATTATTATTCATACTTTTAAATACTAACGATGTGATTAAAACTAAGATTACAGCCCCAATGATAGATGGGAATAAGGATAATCCTGCTGCACTTGGACCCCAAGTACCTAAAAATCGTTCACCAAGCCATGAGCCAAGTAAACCTGCGAGGATATTGCCAACCCAACCCATTGGTAAATTTTTACTTGTCAATGATGCGGCTAATGCGCCTATAATTCCACCAATCAACAACAACCAAAGTGTATGCATGTTTATTCTATATTAAGATTTGCATTCTTAATATAAATATCCCCCTTTCTAAAGAAACACATTGTCATGTAACTTAATTTTATTGTATAACTATTCAAGCCAAATTACACTTAATGTGCACTAATGAACGAAAGGTTTATTGTAAAATTAAAATATTTTCTTTTTCTATTATTTGTACATATGTACTTTCTTTTAGAAGTATTTTTCCACTGACATCTCTTATAATAAGAAATTCTTCATAATTATCTCCATTACTATCTTCAGACCAAGAAGAAAACACATAAAGATTTCCAATTCTTTTTAAAAAGCTATCTCTAATTCCATGATCCATTTCATGCATGTCCATTGTTAGAAAAACCGTCAGACCATCACCATGATAAACAAACTGATCATCAATCATTGCGAAATTATAAGAAGAAGCAATAAGACTATAGTCTATTAAGCTCTTAGAGAATATAACTTCACCATGATCATCAAATTGAAATTTTCGAATGCTATTCTTTGAAAAATCATACAATACATAATTATTATCACCATAAGCAAAGTAATACTC
>CAZRNT010000089.1:2538-3947 GCA_964601525.1 uncultured Erysipelothrix sp. | reverse complement strand
ACACCACGATCACTGGTAATCCCAAATGCATGTCCAGTTGGGAAAACAAGTGTAACATCACCATCTACTGGTGCATAAATTTTTCCTTCTTTTAGTTCAATTGCATAACCATCACCCATCATTTTTTGAGCGAAGACTGGATCTGGAACAGCGTCAAGTTTCTTTACAGTTCCTTTGGCAAATGCATTAAACGTATCTTTACCATCTTTTTTCTTTAGAAATTTAAACATCTAATATCTCCTTTTCAAACATAATATGCAAAGCTAAAATCTACTCTATAGTTCTATTTTAGCACCTTTTTGTTCAAAATAACAGTGAAGAAGTTCTAAGCTTAATTAAAATCTGAAAGGCTTTTCAGCAATTCAATCAACAAGACATATGTTTTTTCAAATGACGCAATGTCTAGATGCTCATTAGGTGTATGAATATCGTACATATTTGGTCCGAAACTAATAATATCTAGTTCAGGCATTTTATCTTTCCAAATACCAAGTTCCATACCACCATGTGTTGCAGTTTCTAACATTTTCTCATTATTTAAATTTTCATATACTTCAAGTAGTCTTGCTCTAAATTTCGAATTACTGTCAAAATCCCATCCTGGATAATGAGAGGAATATTCAATTGTGAAATTAGAAATTTCAGCAATTATAGCAACTTGTTCCATAACTTGATCTAAAACATATGCTTGAGTTGCTCGTAAAGAAACAGTGATTTCCGCAAGATTATCTTTAATTGCGACAGTTCCAATGTTTGCTGAAGTGATTACTAAATCCTCAATGGCTTTACTCTTTTGAATAACTCCATATGGAAGCATAAACAATAAACGAGCAATATCTTTAGAATCTTGATTACTAATTGCTTTGCTTGCTTTGGCTTTATTCCATGTTATGGCCAAACCTGCATCTGAGAATTCATATTGTTTCTTCATTTCTGAACTTAAGTATTCTAAAGTTTCTTCTAATTTATCTATATGCTTACTTGCAAGTTTCAAATCTGCTTCACGAGTAATCGCATTCATTTTTAAACCGCCATCGACATCAACAATTAATAGATCTGAATCTACTTTTAATAATTGATGAAGAATAATACCAGCTAGCTTGTTTGCATTTGCACGTTCTTGATCAATTTCACCACCAGAATGACCACCAAGTAATCCTCTGATTGAAATCTCTAAAGTATCAAAATCTCCTTCAACAAATTTAATTTCCTTTTCCAATAAACCACGAACCCCACCTGAAGTGGATACACAAGTTTCGTTATCTCCTGAGCTATCAAGACCAACACATAGTTTTGATTTCAACATCGATGTATCTAAATTAGCTGCTCCTGTTAGACCTGTTTCTTCTTGTACTGTGAAAACACATTCTAATGCCGGGTGTTGAGCATTTTCATCATCTAAAACTGCC
>CAZRNT010000089.1:0-2528 GCA_964601525.1 uncultured Erysipelothrix sp. | reverse complement strand
CTCCATTATCTGCTCCTAATGTTGTATTGTCAGCGTATAAGATTCCATCTTTATCAATCAATTTAATTGGATCTTTATCAATCAATTTAATTGGATCTTTATCAAAGTCATGATCACTGTCTTTGTTTTTTTCAGCAACCATGTCAATATGTGATTGCAACATAACCGTAGGAACGTCTTCATATCCTTTACTTGCCTCTTTAAAAATAATGATATTAAACATATCATCTTGGATATATTTTAGATTCCTTTCGATTGCAAACTCCTTTAAATGATTACTAATTTGTTCTTCTTTAAAGGAAGCACGTGGTATCTTACTAATCTCTTCAAAATATTTCATTACCGTCATAATAAGCCTTCTTTCTAATAATATTTTAATCATATCATATTTATTGGAGTTTTTTACCTTTTATAGTACACTTATGTGTGTAGAGGAGGAAGAAAATGAAAAAATTCATGGAAGAGTTTAAAGAATTTGCAATGACAGGAAATGTTGTTGATATGGCAGTTGGTGTGGTTATCGGGGGAGCTTTTGGATCCATCGTTACTTCATTAGTAAATGACATCATTACTCCATTGATTAGTTTGATTCTAGGTTCAAGTAATTTTGAGAACTTGAGCATTCAATTAAACGAAAATGCAACATTAAATTATGGTTCTTTTATTCAAGCAATCATTAATTTCTTGATTATTGCAATGTCAATCTTCTTAGTTATTAGAGGAATTAACCGCTTCAAGAAACCAAAACTTGAAGAAGTTGTTGAAGAAGAAGTTAGTCCTTCAGAAACTGAACTACTCGAAGAAATTCTCAAAGAGTTAAAAAACAAATAAACATAAAAAAAATAACACCTATTATTATGCGGTGTTATTTTTTATTATAATAGTACTTAAACTATTATAATTATTCTACTTCTGTCTCCCAAATCCACCAATATCTAAGATTCATCACGTCTTAGACATTTAAATTATACCAAAACTAGTCCTTATTTTCAAGCCGCTCTCTTAAGTAAGTATAACGATGGGATTCGTTTTGGTTTTTTGCTGCCTTTACAAAGGAATCATAGTCACCTACTAAGACCAATGATTTAGAGCTTCGTGTAAGCCCTGTATAATAAAGCCTTCTTGAAAGCATAATGCCATAACTTGGATCAGCTAATAATATAACAATCGGATATTCAGACCCTTGTGCTTTATGAACAGACATGCAATATGCATGAGTAATATTTAGATAATCAATCGGTAAATAGCTCACAAAGTTTCCATCAAAATCAACTGTTAACTCATTACCATCAACACTAATTAATTCACCAACATCTCCATTAAATACCATATCATCCGGTTGGTTTTTAAGCTGTAATATCTTATCGCCCTCACGATAAATACTGGAGCCAATTTGAATTTCATTTTTAAATTCATCTTCAGGATTAAAGGCTTTTTGTAAAACATGATTCATAGTATTGATTCCAGCTACACCTTCATATTTTGGAGCTAGGACTTGAATATCATAAATTGAATATGAACGTTCTAAAGCTTGAGCAACAACTTTGGTAACAATTTCATGAATAGCACCATAACGAGAATCAAAAAACTTAACATCTTCATGATAATCTTCCAAAGAAAAATGCCCATCTTTAACTTTTAAAGCTAAGTCAACAACTTCCGAACCCTCTTCTTGACGATAATTACGTTTTAAGAAATGAACAGGAACAGCTTGAGAAGCAATAATATCCCCTAAAACAAAACCAGGTCCAACTGAAGGCAATTGATCCTTATCACCAACAAACAAGATCTTTTTAACATTCTTAGACGCTTTTAATAAATGACTTAAAAGCCAAATATCAACCATTGAAAACTCATCCACAATCAATACATCTGTGAGCAATGGATTTTCTTCACTTTGGCCAAAGGTATTACCATCAGGTTCCCACTTTAAAACCGAATGAACAGTAGCAGCATGAACATTGGTTAATTCACTTAGACGCTTAGCTGCCCTTCCTGTAGGCGCACAAAGGGTAATGTGTAACCAAGGACATGATTGTTGAAGTAGTCTTACAATACCTGATAAAAGCGTACTTTTACCTGTACCCGGACCACCTGTTAAAACCATAAGATCATTTCTTAGAAATTCTTCAATAGCTTCTTTTTGACCTTCATCAAAATCAAGACCTAAATCATCCTCTACTTTCGCAAAAGCTTTATCAAACATCGGTATTTCAAAATCATAGCCGCGATATTCAAAATTATTAATAAATTCACTGACAAAAACTTCTGCTTCATATTGAGTATGGTGATATAATTTTCCATCTTCAAACATAAATACAGACATATCAATCAAAGCAGCTATGGCATCTTGCAAGTAAGGATATAATGATTCATCTAAAAGGTCGAAAAACTCTTCTAAATACAGAAATGAATCGCCTCTAGAAAAAGCAATTTTTTGATATTGATCAAGAACCAATGCTTCAATACGGTGGGGATGATCGGAAGCAAATTGTAAATCTCGAGCTAAATTATCGACAGTTCTAAAT
>CAZRNT010000088.1:0-4087 GCA_964601525.1 uncultured Erysipelothrix sp. | reverse complement strand
AAATTTTCGAAAAATACGATATTCGTACAGTTTTCTATACAGGTGGTAATGACTCAATGGATACTGTTTATGCATTGACACAATACGCTGAGAAAAATAACTTAGAAGGATTCCAATTCATCGGATGTCCAAAAACAGTTGATAATGACTTAATGGTCATGGATCACAGTCCAGGTTATGCTTCAGCAGCTAAATTCATTGCTACTACAGCATACCAAACATGGTTAGACTCAACAGTCTACACACGTCAAGACGTATTCATCTTGGAAACAATGGGACGCGATGCAGGTTGGTTAGCAGCAAGTGCATGTGTAACAGGCATTGTTGATGTTCTAGTTTTACCTGAAGTACCATTTGACAAAGAAAACTTCTTAAAGACAGTTAAAAAACATGTTGATGAGAAAAACAAATGCTACATCGTTGTTAGTGAAGGAGTTCGCTACGAAGATGGAACATACTTATCAGCACAAGAATCAAAAAATGATACATTTGGTCACGCAGTTCTTGGTGGATCAGGTGCAGCATTACGCGATATGATTCTTGAAGCAGGAATCTCAGAACGTGCGAAAGTTCAAGACTTAAGCAACGCTCAAAGATCACATGCTACAGAACAATCAAAAGTTGACGTTGAAGAATCCTTTAAATTAGGTATGTCAGCTCATATGCGTTCAGTTGACCCATCATTTACAGGTAAAACTGTAATTCTTAACCGTGTTGAAGGTGAAGAATATGATGTTGTTTATTCAGCAACTGATGCAAAAAATATTGCAAACCATGTTAAAAATTTCCCTAAAGAGTGGATCTTACCAGACTTTGCAGGAATTACAGATGAAGCTTTAGACTACATCAAACCTTTATTAGTTGGTACTCCAGAAATTATCTATGATGAGATTGGATTACCAGTCCATGTAACACCATATTACATGAGAGATAAAAAATAAATTCAAAAAAACTAGAATTATTCAATTCTAGTTTTTTTAATACATAATTTGTCGGTAAATTTCTTTTAAATCATGTTCATTGGGATAATCGTTTATGTAGATTGATTTCTTGTTTTGTAAAATATCTAATTCAACAGTAGAAATTACTAAATCAAATTCATTGTTTTCAATTGATTGTATTACTTTATCGGAAACACCACGTAAAATTCCCAGACTACTGATATGATGAATTGGAAAGTGATCACTTATAAATACTTTCAAATCATAAGCATGTTTGTTACCAAAATCACTGAGTACCAATATATTTTTGGGGATAGGCATTCTAAAATCTGGGCTCTCTATGGAAACCCAAAAAATAATTTCATCAATATTGTTTCTTACCACTTTTTTGTACTTAAACGAGGAATCGTCTATTGTTTTAAAGATTTACTTCATTAAAATCGGGTTTTGTTCTCTAAACTTTTGTCCATAAAGTCCAGAACGGTCTATAATTTGATTTAATTTTTGAACATAATTTAATCGCAAAATTATGTATTGATAAATAGTTTCTGAAATTTTGTTAATACTTACCTTATCATGATCATTCATAGGAATAAATTTATAAATTTCTTTTACAATCTCGTCTTTTAATGGTAAGTAGTAATTGTATGAGTGCATTAGTATGGCCATTTGCTCAAGACCAGAGTGAATGGCTTTTTCATTGAAAAGTCCTTCTGAATTATAAGATCTCATATCTACTTCAAATTCATCGAGAAAATCTATTTTGTTATGTAGATGGAAACCTTGTGATTCTCGCATAATGCTTAGAAAGAATACCATATTTAAATTATGTAAATGCAAATCATCTAATTTCATATTATGACTTTTTAAAGAAGATTTTAAGATTTCTAGAAGTTCCAACATAAACTTTTCTGAAGGAAAGAAATCAAGAATTGTTTGATATTCAATCATTATATCTGCAAAGAGAAAACGTAAATTCTGCTCTGATTTTCCTTCGATATAATAACATGCTTTGCTTTTTGAAAGTTGAGCATCATGTTGTTCTAAGAAATCGGAAATGTTTGCCAGTGATCTTTGAGCATGAGATGGACTAATATGAGCGTTTTCAGCGTGGAATTCTATATTTTTATAAGGGTACCAGAAAATCGATAGCATTATATTAATATGATTGGATTGTTGTAAAATTATTTGCACAAATCTTCTTAAATTGCCCAAACTACCATTTCTCAATCGGACACTGTCTCCCAAAAAATCAATATACATACTTGTCTTTTTACAGTTGTTGATGTAATCAAGATCTTTAATAACAGTTCGATCGCTACATTGGTTCATTTCTTGGATTTCTTTGTTTGTCATATAATCGCGATTAACACATAATTCATATAATATGTTAATGATTCGCTTCTCTTGATAGCTTAATAATTGTTTCATACAAATTCCCCTTTATTGTATAAATATACCACATTTAAGATTATTTTATCATTTTAAGCTTTTAGAATAAAAAAAACCGCATCATGCGGAATTATTTATATGGCGGAGAAGGAGGGATTTGAACCCTCGCGAGCGTAAACTCCTATCGGTTTTCGAGACCGACCCCTTCAGCCTCTTGGGTACTTCTCCATGCTTTTAAAATTATAGCACAATTAATAAATCATTTAAATAATTATTTTGATTAAGTGCTTAAAAGATGGTAAAATTATGAGTGTTAGATAAAAGGAAAAGGAGAATTAGATTATGATTAAAGGGATAGCTGCTTCGGCAGGTGTTGCGGTATCGAAAGTATTCAAGTTAGCGCATCCAGTTTTGAAGATAGAAAAGAGAAGCGCTAATGTTGAAGAGGAAGTTGAAAAGCTAAATAATGCTGTTGTTAAGACACAAGCAGATATTGAATCCATCAAGCAAAATGCTGTTGGACGTTTAGCAGAGGAAGAACTTGCAATTTTTGATGCTCATTTAATGGTTACTCAAGATCCAGAATTTGTCGGTCAAATAGAAAACAAAATTAAAGAGGAAGCAGTTAATGCTGAATTTGCAGTAAAAGAAGTTTCTGATATGTTTATTGGAATGTTTGAATCAATGGATGATGCATATTTCCGTGAAAGAGCTGCAGATATTAAAGACGTTACATATCGTTTACAATGTCATGTAATGGGTGTTCAAACAGCTGACTTAAGTAATATTTCAGAGGAAGTTGTAATTGTTGCTGAAGATTTAACACCATCTGATACTGCTCAATTAGATCGTCGTTATGTTCGAGGTTTCGCAACTGAAATTGGAGGAAGAACTTCACACTCAGCAATTATGGCTCGTAGTTTAGAAATTCCTGCAGTAGTTGGAGCAGGTTCATTATTAGATAAATGTGAGCATGGTCAAGAAATTGTACTAGATGCTATTGATGGAACTATTATATTTAATCCTAGTGAAGATGAGAAAAAAGAATATTCAGCTAAAGCAGAAAAATTTGCTGAGCATAAAGAATCATTAAAAGTCCTTAAAGATGCAGAAAGTATCACTAAAGATGGACGTGTTGTTGAATTAGCTGGTAATATTGGAACGCCAAATGATGTGGAATCTGTCCTAACTAATGGTGGTGAAGCAGTTGGGCTTTACCGTACAGAATTCTTATACATGGATAATAATGAATTGCCATCAGAAGAAGTACAATACGAAGCATACAAAAAAGTACTTGAAGCAATGGCACCAGGAAGAGTTGTTGTTCGTACATTGGATATTGGTGGAGACAAAGAATTACCATACTTACCATTACCAGAAGAGATGAACCCATTCTTAGGTTACAGAGCAATTCGTCTTTGCTTAGACCGTCCGGAAATTTTCCGTCCACAAATCAGAGCACTATTAAGAGCTAGTGTTTATGGTAAATTAAGTATTATGTTCCCAATGATTGCTACAATTCAAGAATTTAGAGATGCTAAAGCAATTGTTGAACAAGAAAAGAAAAATCTATCAAAAGAGGGTATTGCATACTCAGATGATATTGAATTAGGTATGATGGTTGAAATTCCTGCTGCAGCAATGCTAGCGGATCAATTTGCTAAGGAAGCAGATTTCTTCAGTATTGGAACAAATGATTTAATTCAATATTCCATGGCTGCTGACCGTATGAACGAACAAGTTTCATATTTATA
>CAZRNT010000087.1:0-4105 GCA_964601525.1 uncultured Erysipelothrix sp. | reverse complement strand
AATCTCTTTCATTAGTCCATCTTCCATGCTATCTATCTTTATCCCACAAATTGATCCCTTAATATTCAATCGATTAGGATTTAATAAAGGGGCATTCGCAAAAAAATCTTTGAAGCTAGACTTAGAACTCAAAATATTCGATAGATCCTCTTCAGTATAATTTGTTAAGGACATTATCGCTTCTTTGAGTTCTAGTTCGCTTCTACCTTTTCTTATTAACTTATTAAGATAATGCGGATAAACATCTGCAAATGGCATTGAAAATATCTTGTGTTCTTTCATAAGTCACATCCTTCTAATTTATTATAATTCATTTAGTTTAAGGATGCATGAGCTATGATTTATTCAGTCCATTTTTTTAATTCTGAATCACTGGCGAGTACATAATGACTGCCTTCGATATGATGTTCTTTGCCTAATTCATAATTAATCCCACTTGATTCATAGTCATATGATAAAGATTTTCTATTTCTTTCTACAATTGGATTGGGTAATGGAATGGCACTTAACAAAGATTTAGTATATGGATGAATAGGATTATTAAAGATTTCTTCAGTAGTCCCGGTTTCAACTAAGTGCCCTAAATGCAATACTCCGATGCGGTCAGAAATATATTTAACCATGCTTAAGTCATGAGCAATAAACAAATAAGCCGTATTCGTTTCTTCTTGAATTTTTTTCATTAGATTAACTACTTGTGCTTGAATCGATACATCTAAAGCTGAAATAGCCTCATCAGCAATGACCAAATCCGGATTCATAATCAAAGCTCTAGCTATTCCAATTCTTTGACGTTGTCCACCAGAAAATTGGTGTGGGAATCGACTTGCATGTTCTCTAGAAAGTCCTACCATTTCTAATATTTCATACACTTTCTCTTCTCTTTCAGCTTTACTTTCGTATAAATTATGAATGTCTAATCCTTGAGCTACAATATCCATTACTTTTTTTCTAGGATTTAAAGAGGCCATTGGGTCTTGAAAGATCATTTGCATTTTAGTTCTTAGAAGTTTTTCAGATTCCCTATCAAGCTTCTTAGAAATTTCTTTACCATTAAAGAAAACTTCTCCACCACTGGGTTCATATAAACGAATGATACTTCTACCGGTTGTTGATTTACCAGAACCTGACTCGCCTACTAAACTATAAGTTTCACCAGGATAAATTTTAAAGCTAATACCATCAACTGCTTTCACTGTATATTTAGAATTCACTTTAAAATGTTGTTTTAAATTCTTTACTTCTAAAATTGCTTCTTTAGTCATGGTAATTGGCCTCCTTTCTCATTCGTTCGATTCTATTTTTTAAACTTACGGGCATTTCTACTTTTGGTGCATTTGGATGCATTAACCATGTTGCTACACGATGACTTCCGCCAGCATCAAATAAAGGAGGTTCAAGTCTAAAATCAATGTTCAATGCAAATTGATTTCTGGGTGCAAAAGCATCACCTACTATACCCAATGTTGTATTTGGCGGAGTTCCAGGTATTGCATAAAGTAAGTCATCGTTTGTTTCAAGATCTGGCATTGCTGATAAAAGTCCCCATGTATATGGATGTCTTGGATCATAAAATACTTCGTTTATTAATCCTTTTTCAACAATTCTTCCAGCATACATAACTGCAACATAATCCGCAACTTTCGCCACGACTCCTAAATCATGGGTGATATAAATTACAGATATATTCCTTTCTTTTTGGATGTCTTTGATTAATTCAAGGATTTTAGCTTGAATCGTTACATCTAAAGCGGTTGTTGGTTCATCACAAATCAAGATATCTGGCTCACAACTTAACGCAATGGCAATAACTACTCTTTGTCTCATTCCACCAGATAATTGATGAGGATATTGCTTCATTCTTTTCTTTGCATCATTAATTCCAACTCTTTCTAAAAGCTCAAGAGCCTTATTATAGGCTTCTTTTTTAGGATAATCATAGTGATAAATCATCGCTTCCATCACCTGTTTACCAATTGACATTGTTGGATTTAAGGATGTCATTGGATCTTGAAATACCATCGCTATTCTTTGACCGCGAATCGTACGGCTCATCTCTTTAGAATCTAGATCTAAAAGATTAAGTTCCTTTTTAACACCATTCTCATTATAGGAATATACAATACTTCCCTCATTTAGGATCGCATTGGAACTTAAGATACCCATTATTGATTTTGTTGTAACAGACTTACCTGATCCTGATTCTCCAACAATAGCCAATGTTTCTCCTTTGAATAAATCTAAACGTATTCCCCTTACAGCATTAACAATTCCGTTATCTGTTTTAAAAGAGATTGAAAGATCTCTAATTTTTAATACATTTTCTTTCATCTTATCACCTACATATCTTTCATTTTCGGATCAAATGCATCTCTTAAACCATCAGCTAATAAGTTAAAACTAAGCATCAGTAAGGCCAAAACAACAACGGGAATTATTGTCATATATGGAGATATTAAAATTGATTTAAATCCAGTATTGATTAAGGTTCCTAAACTTGCCATTGGTACTGGTAGTCCTAAGCCAACAAATGCTAAGAAAGCTTCATAAAATATAGCACTGGGTATTGAAAACATTGACATTATGATAATTTGTCCAAATATGTTTGGTAATATATCCTTGAATATTATAAATAAATTTCCGGATCCCAATGTTTTAGAAGCCAGTATAAATTCTTGTTCTTTAACTTTAAGAACCTGAGCTCGTGTAACACGGCTCATGCCAATCCATCCCGTTAGCATTAAAGCAATAATAATCGTTTTCAAGGATGGACTCATTACAACTAGAAGTAAGACTAAAATAACTAGATTGGGAATACTATTTACAATCTCTACAAACCTTTGCATAATCGAGTCAACTTTTCCCCCAAAGTATCCCGATATTAGACCATAAACCATACCAAATCCAATATCTATCAGCACTGCAATCATCGCAATTTGCAAGGAAATTTGAGTTCCTGTCCAGACCCTTACCCAAAGATCCCTTCCTAAAACATCTGTACCAAAATAATGATATTCATTCATCAGGTTTAAGCTTTGATACTTATTAGTACCATTAACCTCACCTGTTAGAATACCTAATTTTTCAATGACTGGAATTCTAGGTCCCATACTTTGTTTTGTGGTGGCCACTTCATCAAATGCATAGGGACTAAGCTTTGGTGCTATCAATGCTATTAATACAATTATGAAAATAACCCATAAAGAAAATACAGCACCTTTATTTTTTTTAAAACGAACAAGAGCATCTTTCCAAAAAGAACTCGCTTCAATACCACCTACTGATTCTTGACTAAAGTCTTGTTGAGCAAAGTCAAAATCATTATCTAAAAATTCTATTTTATCCATTGCTTGCTCCTTTCGTCAATCTGATTCTTGGGTCAATTATTCCATAAGAAATATCAACTACAAGCATCATTACGATATATAAAAGACTATACATAAATGCAATTGCCATAATCACGTTGTAATCATTTACTTCGATTGCTTTAACAAGCAAAGTTCCTAATCCTGGAATTCCACTTATTTGTTCTATAACCATACTTCCTGTTAATAAGGAAACCATAATTGGTGCTAAGATTGTGACAACAGGAATTAAAGTGTTTCGAAGTGCATGATCAAAGATTAGAGTTTTTCTATCCAAACCTTTCGCTTCAGCTAACAATACATAATCACTACTCATTACTTCAATCATTTCACTTCTTGTAAATCTAGCAACGTTTGCGATAACACCTGCTGACAATGCCAACATTGGCAAAATAGCAGAAACAATTGGTCTTTGACTGTTGTAAATTACAGGGAATACCGGTATCTTTACTCCAAACAATATTAGGAGTAATAGTGCAAAAACAAACGAAGGTATTGAAACGCCTAAAACAGAAATAATTGTTGCTATATTATCCCATACTGTATTGTGTCTTAAAGCTGCGAATACTCCTAAGCCAATACCGATAATGGTTCCAAAAATAACTGACATAATACCAATTGTAAATGAGATGATTGTTCTTGGTAATACTAAATCTTTAACCGGAACATTACGAGCAACGGAAAATGACTGGCCAAAATCACCACTCAGCATGTTTTTCAAATACTGTATCAACTGAACA
>CAZRNT010000086.1:0-4115 GCA_964601525.1 uncultured Erysipelothrix sp. | reverse complement strand
TTAGCGGCGAAGATAGCTACGCATGCCGTAGTGAAAAGAGTTCATTGCCAGGTAATCTGAGGATAATCTTAATTGATTATCCTTTTTTTATGTCAATTATCACTTGATTTAATAAATGTAAGGGCATACAATATAGATAGAAAGGTGAGTTAGAAGAATGGAGGAAGTATTGGTTCCTTTTGCAATGAAATTAAATGCCAACAGGTATTTATCGGCAATTAGAGATGGCTTTGTTGGAGTTATGTCATTTTTAATTATTGGTTCAATGTTTCTTTTGGTTGCGAATTTCCCGATTCCGGGATATGCAGATTTTATGGCAGGTATATTTGGAGCCCAATGGTCTTACTATATTACAATACCTTTTGGAGCTACAATGGCTATTCTTACTTTGTATGTGACGATGGGGATCGCACGAAGTTTAGCAATTAGCTATGAATTAGACGAAGTTTCCGCAGTATATATTACATTGGTAGCATTTATTATATTAACACCAATGTTATCATTTGATGGTGCAGAAGGTATATCCACACATGCACTTGGTGCAGAAGGATTATTCCTTGGTATCATTACCGCAATTGTTTCTGTTGAATTATTGAACTACATTACAAAAAAGGGTTGGGAAATCAAAATGCCAGAAACAGTTCCAGAAAATGTTTCTCGTTCATTTTCGACTTTAATCCCAGCAACTTTAATTATTATATTTTTCTTACTCGTAAGAATTGGTTTTGCTTTAACATCTTATGAGACATTACAAAACTTTATTTTTACTATTTTACAAACACCTTTACTTGCTTTAGGAGAAACAATCTTTGCAAGATTAATTGTTACAACATTTGAGCAGGTATTATGGATATTTGGTCTTCATGGTCCTAATATAGCTGGTTCTGTAATGGCACCTGTTTATCAAACTTTAACCAATGAGAATGCAGCAAACTTTTTACAAAATCTTCCACCTACAAATATCATGACGTTACAATTCCATGAAATATTTGTAAAAATTGGTGGATCAGGTGGTACCTTACCACTAGCGGTTTTAATGATTTTTACAAGTAAGTCAGATCAATATCGCGAATTAGGAAAATTATCATTGGCGCCAGGATTATTTAATATTAATGAGCCAATTATATTTGGTTTACCAATTGTTCTAAGTCCAATCATGGCTATTCCTTTTATTATTGCTCCGATTGTAACAACTATTATTACATATTTAAGTATGAAATCAGGAATTGTTCCAATTACTTCAGGTGTTAATATACCCTGGACAACACCTCCAATTATTGGTGGTTTCCTTGTAAGTGGAGTAAGAGGATCTATTCTTCAAATTGTGAATTTATTAGTAGGTGCAGCTATCTATTTCCCATTCTTCAAAATGATTGATGGAATTGCTTATCGAGAACAAAAAGAGAATTTAGATACATTATAAATTTAGTTTAGGAGTGGTTTAATGAAATACTGTCCGTTTTGTGAAATTATTTCTGGTGATAAAGAAAGCCATAAAATATATGAAGATAATTACTGTCTTGCTTTTCTTGATATCAATCCTGAAGTAAAGGGTCATATGTTACTGGTTCCCAAGAAGCACTATGAAAACTTGGAAGACATCGATGAATGTACACTTTCGCAGATGGCAATCGCCATAAAAAATATTAATAAATTATTAATTGATAATAAATTTTCTAAAGCGAGTAATGTTATCTTATCAAGTGGAATCATTGCCGATCAATCAGTTAATCATTTTCATTATCACATCCTTCCTAGAAATATAGATGATGGATTCAATGTTTGGTCTGTTCAACAAATAAACCAAGAAGATATAAGTGATTTAGAATTAGTTCAAAAAGAAATTCTAGGATTATAAAATTGTTAAAGAATAATCATTAAATTGATTATTCTTTTTTCTATTATTTGTGATGCTATGTGTTATAATAATTTAATGGTGATAATATGATAAATAAAATGAATATAAGTAAAAATTATAACGACACTATAAAATTAGGTCAAGAGTTTTCTTCCCAATTAGAAGAGGGCTGTATAGTGTTTTTACAGGGAGATTTAGGTGCAGGTAAAACTGCTTTTACAAAAGGTATTGCTAAGGGATTAGGGATCGATGCAGTTGTAAATAGTCCTACATTCACAATATTAAAAGAATACGATGGACGCTTAAATTTAAAGCATATTGATGCTTATCGCTTAGAAGGTGTTGATTCAGATTCATTAGGACTTTATGATCTAATGGACAAAGACAATCTTGTGGTAATTGAATGGGGAGAATTCTTAAGTGATTTAGATATTTCCTATGACTATCATATTAAATTTACAATAAATGAAGATGAAACAAGAACAATTGAGGTGCTAAAATGTTAAGATTAATCATTGATACTTCTCACAAGTATTTACTTGTTGCTTTAGCAGATAATGATAAATTACTCGCTTATAAGCAGGAAATTGTCAGCAAAAAACAATCGGAGTATTTAATTCCTTTTGTAAATGATGTTTTTGCTATGACTAATTATAATAAAAATGATATCGAGGAAATAATTGTAACTGATGGGCCAGGTAGTTATACCGGAATGAGAATTGGACTTACTTTTGTAAAAAGTATTGCCATGCTTAATCCCGAAATAAAAGTATATACAATTAATACACTTTTAAGTTTAAGTGGAAAAGAAAATGGCTTTTCTTTTATTGATGCTCGTTCAAAACGTGTTTTTGGTGCCTTTGTGAAAAATGGAATTGTAGAACATGAACGTATTTATCAAATAGATGAAATAAAAGATTTAGATGAAAAACTGTTTGGTGATCTTGAAATTCTAAATCTTGAAGAAAAAGAGATAAATATTGCTGAAAATATTTTAGACTTAGAAGACTATTGGGTTTTATGTAAAGATGTAGATACCTTAGTTCCTCGTTATTTAAAATGATTAGGGAAATAAGAGTTAATGACTTAGAGCCAATACTAGCCTTAGATAAACTTGTTTTGGGTAGTAATTGGACTGGAGAAGATTACCATTTTGAGATAATAAACAAAGACAGTTTATGCTTGCTTATTGAAGAAGATTTTGAAATAAAGGCTTTTTTGATTTTCAGAAAAACTTATTTAGATGCGGAGCTCTTACAGATAGCTGTTGCCCCAAAATTTCAAAGACAACAATTCGCAAGTATTTTATTGAATGAGGCTATTCAGATTCTTACTAAATTAGAAGTAGAAGATCTTCATCTTGAAGTATCAGAATCAAATGATGGAGCTCTTAAATTTTATGAGAAGCATGGCTTTGTCTCAATGGGAATTAGAAAAAATTATTATGGTAATGGCAAAAATGCGATACGTATGAGAAAGAGGTTGTTTTATGTTGATTTTAGCGATTGAATCAAGTTGTGATGAAACATCATGTGCTATTGTGAAAGATGGAAAAGAAGTCTTATCAAATGTTGTTTCTTCACAAATTGACGTGCATAAAGAATATGGTGGAGTTTTTCCAGAAATTGCATCAAGATTACATATACAAAATATTAATTTTGTTATAAAGGAAGCTATAGCTCAAGCTGCAGTTAGTTTTGATGATTTAGACGCGATAGCAGTCACTCAAGGGCCTGGTTTAATTGGTTCCTTACATGTAGGTGTTATGGCAGCTAAGTCTCTTGCATGGTCTTTAGATTTACCCCTAATACCAGTCCATCATATAGCCGGACATATTTACGCAAACAAACTTGTAGGAGAACTAGAATTTCCTTTGTTATCCTTAGTTATTTCAGGTGGTCATACTGAATTAGTCTATATGGATAAAGATTATAGTTTTGAAATTATGGGTAAAACTCAGGACGATGCGGTAGGTGAGGCTTTTGATAAAGTAGCTCGTCAAATGGGACTTGATTATCCAGGAGGTCCTGTTATAGATAAATTGGCTCAAAAAGGTAAAGAAAATTATACATTACCAAAAGTAAAAACTGAAAATCCATTAGATTTCTCCTTTAGTGGATTGAAATCGGCTGTACGTCAATTGATGTTAAGAGAAGAGAGAAATAATAGAGAAATAATTATTGAAGATTTAGCATATGCTTTTCAAATGGCAGCAGTTGATGAATTAATGAAAAGATTAAAATTGGCTTTAGAAAAA
>CAZRNT010000085.1:0-4122 GCA_964601525.1 uncultured Erysipelothrix sp. | reverse complement strand
GTTAGGGATATCTAGTCCATATGAGAATAGTAGCATGTTAAAAATTGGATATATCGACAAAGATGATATAAAACTATTAAAAGAGAAAGAAGTTATTGGTGATATTAATTCCAAGTTCTTTACCATTGATGGAGTCGAAGCAGACATAGCAATCAATGACTCTGTTATTGGATTAGGGCTAGATGACATTAAACAAATACCATTAAGGATGTCAATTGCGATTGATAAATCTAAGATCGACGCACTTAAAGTAGCCTTAAAGAAGGAACTTCTTAATATTATTGTTACGACAGATGAAGTAGCTAAAGAGGTACTCAAACATTAAAGAGAAAAGAAATATTATATATTAAAAAAGTGATTACTTCGAAAGAGGTAATTTTTTTTGCCATCATTATCAAATGATAAAGCATTTGACATATGACAACGGGAGGTGTATACTGAATGTGAAATAAATAACAAAAGGAGTTTATAAAATGATTGATTACAATTCAGAAGAATACCTGTCAAAAGTAGATGCTTGGTGGAGAGCTGCTGATTACCTTTCAGTAGGACAAATGTATTTGAAGGATAATCCTTTATTACAAGAACCACTTAGTCAAGAAGACGTTAAACTTAATCCTATTGGTCACTGGGGAACAATCTCAGGACAAAACTTTTTATATGCTCATTTAAATCGTGTCATTAATAAATACGACTTAAACATGTTCTACGTTGAAGGACCAGGTCACGGTGGACAAGTAATGGTAACAAACTCATATTTGGATGGAAGTTATACTGAAAGATATCCAGAATTCACTCAAGACTTGGAAGGGATGCAGAAATTATTTAAGGCATTCTCATTCCCAGGCGGAATTGGATCCCATGCTGCTCCAGAAACACCTGGATCAATTCATGAAGGTGGAGAACTAGGTTATTCAATGTCGCATGCAACTGGGGCTATTCTGGACAACCCTGATGTAATTGCTGCAACAGTTGTCGGAGATGGTGAAGCTGAAACTGGGCCGTTGGCTGCAGGATGGTTTTCAAACGTATTCATTAACCCAGTAACTGATGGTGCAGTTTTACCTATTATATATTTGAATGGTGCTAAGATTGCTAACCCAACAATACTTGCAAGAAAATCAAATGAAGATTTGCAGAAGTACTTTGAAGGATTAGGCTGGGAACCAATGTTTGTCGAAGGGACAGACCCTAAAGAAGTTCACCCAATGATGGCTAAAGTATTAGACAAAGCGATTGAGAAGATTAAAGCAATCCAAACAGAAGCGCGTAAAAAAGATGCTTCAGAGGCGACTATGCCTAAATGGCCTGTTATTCTATACCGTACACCGAAAGGTTGGATGGGGCCAAAAGAATGGGAAGGTAATGATATTGAAGGAGGCTTCAGAGCCCATCAAGTGCCAATTCCAGTTAGCGGTAAGAGTTCAGAGCACTTATCAGAATTAGAAGACTGGCTAAAATCTTATCGACCTGAAGAATTATTTACTAAAGAAGGTAAATTAAAAGAAGAACTGCATATATCTCCAAAAGGTGCTAAACGAATGGCAATGAATCCAATTACTAATGGAGGAATTGACTCAAAACCATTAAACCTCCCTGATTGGAAAGATTACACATTAGATATAGAGGTTCCAGGTGCTATCGATACTCAAGATATGATTGAGTTTGGTGGGTTTGCTCGAGATATAGTGAAGAATAATCCAGAAAATTTCCGAATTTTCGGCCCAGATGAAACTAAATCAAACCGATTGAATAAAGTATTTGAAGTAACTGATCGTCAATGGTTAGAACCAATTAGTGATAATCTTGATGAGGCAATATCAGCTTCAGGAAGAGTGATTGATTCTCAACTATCTGAACACCAAATGCAAGGTTTTTTAGAATCATACGTACTGACAGGACGTCATGGATTTTTTGCAAGTTATGAATCTTTCTTCAGAACAGTTGATTCAATGATTACACAACACTTTAAGTGGATACGTAAATCATCTAGATATTCATGGAGAAAGCCATATAAGTCATTAAATCTGATTTCGTCGTCTACAGTTTTCCAACAAGACCATAATGGATATACTCACCAAGATCCTGGTTTATTAACACATATTTCTGAGAAGAGTCCAGAATTTATGAGAGCTTATTTACCAGCAGATACGAATACATTACTAGCAGTTATGGATAAAGCCTTCAAATCAGAAAACTTAATTAACTATGTTGTAACATCAAAACATGTTAGACCACAGTTCTTTACAGCAAGTGAAGCAGAAGAATTAGTAGATAAAGGATTTAAAGTAATTGATTGGGCTTCTACTGTTAATGAAAATGAGGAGCCCGATATTGTCATAGCTTCTTCTGGTACTGAACCTAATCTAGAAGCAATTGCATCTATATCATATCTGGTTAAAGCATTCCCAGAATTAAAAATTCGCTTCGTGAATGTAGTTGATTTGTTCAGATTACGTCACCCAAATGTGGATTCAAGAGGTTTAACAGATGAGGAGTTTAATGCTGTATTTACTAAAGACAAACCAGTATTCTTCGCTTTCCACTCTTATGAAGGATTATTAAGAGATATTTTCTTCACAAGAGAAAACCATAATTTATATGCTCATGGCTATCGTGAAAATGGTGAGATTACAACACCGTTTGACATGCGTGTATTAAATGAGCTAGATAGATTTAATTTCTCTGCGCACGTTGCTGAGGTTGTATATGGTAATGAAGCAAAAGAGTTCATTGAAAGTATGCATATAAAACTTAAAGAACATAGACATTTTGTTGAAGAAAACGGAGCAGACATGCCTGAAGTAAGTGAATGGAAATGGGAACCAATTAAATAGTTATCTAGCAATTTGGGCGACAATGAGTACTCTAAATAGTATTCATTGTCGCCTAAGTTATTTTATAAGGGCTGAAGCAGTCTCAGCATCAGTAACTAAGCCGGTAAGATATTCGTTGTCTAAAACGGTTCTTATTGCAGATATTTTTGATTTTCCACGGGCAATTCCAATGCGTTCTGGGATGTTCAAAAAAGTAGGAAAAGGAATAGCGATAGTTCTTTTATTCAAGTTACTCGAAACGATTTTTCCATGTTTATCTATGAATCTGCAACAACAATCACCAATAACATCACTTTGTTTTAAAAAGTCTATATCTTGATCTGTTAGTAAATCTCGCCATAAACTATTTGTTTTAGATAAAGTGCCACCAATACCTACGAAAGCAATGTCTAACTTTGTCCAATATGATTGGATTTGTCTGAACTGTTGCGAGCTAATAGTCTTATCAAATGTTTGTTTGTTTTTAGAAACTGCTGATGCATTTATGAATAAAGAGTCCCCATTTGTTTTGTGAGCGAATTCATGAACTAAGGAATTTATGTGATGTTGGTTATTGGTATTACTAGGTCCCCCAACAAGTGGAATAATAGTTACTTTATTTAAGGAACGTTTCTTTAAATGACTAACAGTTTCTGCTAGTGCTTGTCCCCATGAAATTCCGATATTTTGGTTGTTGTTGACAAGTCTATTAATTAATTGAGTGGCCTCTAAACCTAGTGTTGAGTTTTTGTCATGTATGGATGAAGATGGGCTAGACTTAGATATTTCAATGTAATTAATGGGGTACATTTTTAAAAGATGATTTTTTAAATTTATTAAATCTTCATCAATGTCATTAATCTTAAATTCAACAATATTAGATTCAACTGCTTGTTTAATCATACGACTAATAGTTGACCGTCCAATGTTATATCTCTTTGAGATTTCATCTTGAGACAATCGAGTAACATAGTATTGGTATGCAATTTCACCAAGTAATTTTTCATGCAAAGTAATCACTCCTCTAATTTTATTATTGCACAAATGTGCATTTTAAACAATTCTAAGAAGGGTTATCGACTGCAAACAGTGTCAAACTAGTGTGTAAGAAAGTGCAAAATAATATTTAAGATTTTTTATAGAAAATAATAATGTAATCTCTTACAATTATTATATAGAAATGAAGGGGGATTATCATGAAGCTAATAATAGATTCTGCAAATATAGAAAAAATCGAGGATTACTTAAAATATTTACCTATTGAAGGAGTTACAACCAATCCTAGTATATTAAAAAAGGAACAAAA
>CAZRNT010000084.1:0-4196 GCA_964601525.1 uncultured Erysipelothrix sp. | reverse complement strand
GAATCATCACCTCTATACTGATCAGCAAAAGCACGAATCCCACTCAACTCAATATCATCAAGCGCGTTTCTCATAATACATCCTCCATTCATCCACTGAATTCATAGCCAACAAAGGCACTTCCCTATCATTAATCTTTAAAACAGTTTTACCGTAGTCATTTTCGTACTGGCCTAACCAAGAATTAAATTGTCCAAAACAACGACAAACAATTGTGCCAAGCCAACGATATCCCTCTAACTCACCTAAGACAACAATTCTTTCTGGATCTAAGCGTTGAATTTCTTCACGCAATTCCTTAATTCTTTCCGGATTTTCTTTTTCGAATACATCCATTAAATTATTACTTCTATCATCATCTCGAAGATCAATGTATTTATAATCTTCCTTAACAAAAGGCAAATCACAAGGACCATCACCTATAATTAATAAATTTAACATTCAAATAACCTCCATAATTTGCTATACTTATTTTAACACATATTATAATAGGAAGTGACTCGATGATTAAAAAGATAAGTATTTTTGTTCTAAGCAGCTTTATTTTTCTCGCAAACATTAGTCCCATCAAAGCGATTGAGCAAAATATCATACCCTTAGAACAACATGGCATAGAAAGTCAACACTACATTCTCTATGATCGAAGCAACAAAAGCATTTTATCTGAAAAAAATGCCCACGAAAAAGTTCACCCAGCATCAATTACCAAAGCACTCACTTTAATTACCGCAATAGAAATGATTGAAGACAAGGACTTTGACAAGATAATTAAAGTTGATCCTGAAATCTTCAATGGTTTAGATCCAATCGCATCACTTGCGGGTTTTGAAGCAAACGAAGAAATAACACTTAGAGATGCTTTTTATGGACTAATGCTTCCATCAGGAGCAGATGCTAGTCGAATTATTTCCCACTACTTAAGTGGCAGTCCAGAAGGACTCAATGAATACATGAATCAAAAAGCAAAAGAAATCGGAATGAAAAACAGTAATTTTGTAAACACATCAGGCTTAGATGATGAAAACCATCTGTCCACCGCTTATGATTTAGCCCTTTTAATTGATTATTCTTTAAACAATGATTTATTCAGAGAAATTTATGAAAGCAGAACTTATACAAGTTCAAAAACTAAGGAACATCCTGATGGCATCGAGTTTGTAGATTTAAACTTAGAGTATGCCGATAAATTTGAAACACCAATTATTAAAGGAGCTAAGTCAGGATATACAGAACTTGCTCAACGTTCACTATCCTCTTACGCCCAAAAAGATAAACAAGAACTTATCTTTATTTCTATTTTCAATCCAAGTAGAGAAGATAGAAAAGGACCTGTAGATGATGCGATAATAGCCTATGATCGAGCTTTCAATGATTACAAGCTAATCACCGCAATAAATAAAAATACAATTTTTGATAGTTTAGAAATTAAGAATGCTAATGACTTCGTTTATGTTTTAGATGAAGATATTAACGTCTACATACCAAAAGACTTAGATCTTAAAGATTTAAAGGTTGAGATAAAAAATAAACCGGAAGGCTTAGTTGCTCCACTTGAAGCTAAAACAGCACTAGGAACATTGGAAATATCATACAATGATAAAATTATTTATCGTCAACCGATGACAAATAAAGAAGAAATCAAAATTAAATTTACAAAAGTTCTCTGGGACTTTATGAAAGTATTCCTTAGCATATTAGCTATAGCAATTGCTTTTGTTCTTGTCTTTTTATACTTATTCAAATCATTCACAAAATATAAATTAAGAAACAGCTAAAAGACACCTTAGCTGTTTTTCTTGTTTAAGCCTAGAGGCATGTGGTAAAATGTTGTTACAGTTGTGTCATACAACAGGAGGACCCTATGATAAAACTACAAAACATTAGTAAAACTTATGGTAAGAAGCATAAAGCAGTTGATGATTTAAGTTTGGAAATCGAATCAGGACAAATCATTGGCTTTATTGGCCCAAATGGTGCCGGTAAAACTACCACAATTAAAATGATGACCGGTATTTTAGAAGCAGATGAAGGAAGTATCAGTATTAATAATTATGATATTAAAACTGACACTATCAAAGCTAAGCAATCGTTTGGTTTTGTTTCTGATAATCCTAATTCATTTTTAAAACTAAAAGGTATTGAATATTTAAACTTCATGGCGGATATTTATGAAGTAAATCATGAAGATCGTCAAAGACGAATCGAACATTATACTAAACTACTAAAAATCGATAATGTTTTACAACAAAAAATAGCTTCCTATTCTCACGGTATGAGACAAAAGATTATGGTTGTAGCCAGCCTACTTCATGATCCCTATTTGCTCATTTTAGATGAGCCATTGACTGGACTTGACCCACAATCAGCATTTACTCTAAAAGAACTCATGAAAGAGCGAGCACAAAAAGGTAAAGTTGTTTTCTTTTCAACACACGTTTTAGAAGTTGCAGAAAAACTTTGTGATGAAATAGCAATCATAAACCATGGGCAAATTGTATATAAAGGAACTCTTGAAAGCCTCAAACAAGAGCATTCAAATCTTTCACTTGAAGAAATCTTCCTTGAGGTAACAGCATGAAAAAAATAATTAGCCTTTCCAAGGTAATGCTTAAAAATTCCTTTGGCGCTCAATTTAATGACCGTAAAGAACTAAGCAAATCGAAAAAAATTTTGAGGCTGATGGGATTTATACTTCTATATGCTTACCTCGTAGGGATTACATTCTTTATAAGTAAAGATAGTATCAAAAGCCTTATCGAAATTAATCAAGCATCAATGATTATATATTCCAGTTTAACTGGACTTATACCTATTCTTCACTCTCATGATTTCAATCCCTGGTATTTTATATTTTTCAAATGATACTGAGAGTATCTTACCATTACCTTTAAGCCCTAGAGAAATACTTACAGCTAAGTTCTTCTCTATCTACATTACAGCACTTCTTTCTTTATCATTTCTTTACTTACCTATGGGAATTAATTATTTCTGGCAAGTTGATCGTTCAGTAATCTTCTTAATTAAGTATCTCCTTGTCGGATTCATTTTGCCGATTATCCCTGTAATGATTAGTAGTCTAGTTATTGTTGTGATATTCTCATTTATTCCTAAAGCAAATAACAAAGACCTATTTACTTATGTTTCATCAATTTTCCTAATCGTAGTTATTTTTGCTATCTCATTTACTTCAGGTTTAAACTCTGATGGTGGTGGTGCATGGATTGATATGATGTTGAATAGTGATGGTCCATTAATCAACTCAGTAAGTTCACTAATACCAAGCATTCCCCTTTTCGCAAAATTTATAACCAGCAATAACTTACTAAGCGGTCTTGGAGCAAGCTTACTTTCATTTGCCTTAGCTTATATTAGTTTATTAATCAGTGAAAAATTATACTTTAAAGGATTATTATCGAGTTCTGAAGTACAACAAAGCAATAAGAAGTTGAGTAAGAGAAAATCACTAAAACAAAACAAGGTAAAAAGTCCATTACAATCTTTGGTCTTTGCGGATTATAGAAACATTTTCCGTACTCCCGCCCTTGCAATTAACTATATCCTTGTACTGGTAATTATTCCAATAAGTATGGCAATTCCAGCTATATTTGCAGTAAAAGAAATTGGAATCAATGAATTAAGACAAGGTATCGAACTTGCGCAATTTACGATAAACAGTTTGGAAACTAAATATCTCCTACTTGGAACAAGCTTTATTTCCTTTGTTATTTCTTATTTCATAAGCTCAATGTCTACAATTGCCTCAACAGCATTTACTCGTGAAGGTGAGAACATGTTGAATTATCGATCATTACCTATCGAAACGATTGATTTGGTACACGCTAAGTTAATTGTTGCCAATAGTATTTCAACAATTCCTGGTCTCTTACTTTCATTCGTAGCCCTTTTTATTCTAAAATTTTCAATCCCATATTATTTAATTGTTTTTATCACATCAATAATTGGAGCAAATCTAGCAAGTTTGGAAGGTTTAGTCATCGATAGTTTCTATCCTAAACTAATTTGGGAAGACATTACTCAAGCCATTAAACAAAACTTCTTGGTTACCATTCCTATATTTGGTTCGTTTTTAATTATAGGGATTATGATTTTCTTAATTATTAAGAAACCAACAGCTCTAATGGCTACTGCAATATTCTTTAATCTTCTTGTAATTGAAGTCCTTCTTTATTACATCA
>CAZRNT010000083.1:0-4430 GCA_964601525.1 uncultured Erysipelothrix sp. | reverse complement strand
TAACACAAAAAGAAGTGATGACTTTACACAACGTATGTTTGACATTCATCGAACATTCAATTAATATAGAATGCAAGAGGTGTTTAATATGAAGAATATAGTTTACAAGAATACCAATAGTCTTTATGAGATTCCTATTCTAATTCAAACAAGTGAAAAAATTCGCTTAGAGGGAAAAGATGATTACTTCAATCGGACTAAGATTAATTATATCAATAAGCATTATCCTAGTTTTTTAAATGACTATGATTTTTTAATCAAGTCTACAGAAAAAATTATGAATTCATATGAAAATTTAAGAGAGGTAAATAGTATCTTATCTACGGGATTTCTCTTGAGTATTATTTTAAGTTCAGATGCCAAGGAGATTTCTGATTTAAGTAAAGAACTTTTTTTAAAAGCGAGCATTAGAGCTGTTTTTCTTCATTTCACGGACTCTAGTAATATCATGCGGGATGACATCATTATAAAAGCTGATTCATTTGTACAAAATGATTCTATTGATTCTAAGCAAATTTATACTTTGATAAGTGAACTTGAACTAGATCATAATCAAAAATTTTCGCTTATCAAGTATTTGGATCAAATTGAAATTACACACGAAGATTTTTTAATGGCCTTTGATGAGATTAATTTGTTTTATCGAATGTTTCAAAGTAAATATGAATATTTACTGGATAATAATTTTGAAAAATATGGTAAACCAAAATCACTAAAGGATTGGGGTGTTGAACGTTGGTTTGATGTAGATCAATTTGATTTTAATAATTCCGATACATATTATATGTATTCTTTAGTTCATGCTTCAGGATTGATTGCTAAGATATCAAGTCACGGAATTGGTAATATCGTGATGAAAGGTATTTTTTCCAATGAATTAGAAAATTTGGAACTAAATGAGGAATATGATCTTTCGGTGGTTCATGAACAACTATTAACATTAGGAGATGAAAATCGATTAAAAATCTTTACGGCACTTCAATCAAAACCGTATTATGCAAGAGAATTAGCCGATCACTTGGATTTATCTCCATCAACGATTTCTCATCATATTAGTATTTTATCTTCTGCTGGTTTAATTAAGATGACAAGTAAAGGGAAACGAGTTTACTACACAATTAATCACGAAGAGCTTAAAGATTTGGCTCTTTACTTTAATAATCTAGTAGAAGAAAAAGAGGTTGTTAATAATGAGTATTAAGGATATTTTCAAAAAACACAAATTTAAATTTTTTCTCTATATTGTTGGTGTTCTATTGACCACTCCTACAAATTTATTTGTGACATTTTCCATGGGAAATGCATTTAAAATTTTAGATAATGAAAAAGTAATGCCAATAATAGTGGTGTCCATTATTTTAGCTGTGTTACCTGCGTTATTTCAATTGGTGTCAAGATATTTAAGGGTTGGTTTTATGAATGATGTTCTTTTAGATGTTCGTTTATTGTCTTATGAAAAGATACTTGCAACTCCAATTTACCAATTTAAAGAAGAATCTTTAGAGAACTATCAATCAAGACTAACATCAGATATTAATTTATTTGAAACTGATTTTTTTCTTTCGATCTTAAATATTGCTTATTCAATTGGTTCATACGTACTTGGTCTTCTTGTTATAAATTGGATTTCTCCAATTTTGAGTATTCTTGTAATAACATCTTCAATTGTTTTTTATATTCTAAGTAAAGCATTTGAGAGGTCTAGTAAAACTGCAAGTGAAAAAGTAATGAAACAAAACAAAAAATTCCATCAGATGATCTCAAATTTAGTTAGAGGATTAGAGACAATAAAATTATATAAAGTAGAGAGTTTCTTTATCAATCAATCAAGAATTGAAGTCAAAAAACTAGAAACTGTGAAAAAAGAAAAAACACACCTTGAAAATCTACAGAGTGAGATATTTATGGCTTTAGCCTTTATTTTTCAAATGGCTTCATTTATCATATCCGCTGTTTTGTTGTCAAAGGGGAAAATAAAAATTTCCCAACTTGTTATTGCGATAAATTTGGTTGGACAATTATCATGGTCAATAACAAATATGTTTGTTTTTCTAAACCGATATAAAGCATCAGTTAAAATTTTTAACAGTCTCACAGTAATCGATTCTATAAATAAACCGAATGATTTATTCAGTTTTGACAAAGGGTTGGATGTTAAAAACTTAGATTTCTCATATGATGAGAAGAAAGTGATCGACAATCTTAGTTTTTCGTTAAAACCTAAAGAAAAACTACTGATAACTGGACCCTCTGGTACTGGTAAGACAAGTTTACTAGAATTACTTGTTGGAAACTTGAAATTACAGAGTGGAAGCATTTCTTATGACGGGAAGAGTATCGAAAACATTAATTTAAATGATCTATGGTCTAAAGTTTCCTATGCAAGACAAAATCATTTTATGTTTGATGATAGTATTGTCAATAATATAATTTTGAACCATGAATATTCTGAGCTTAGATTTAAAAAAATTATAGAAGGATTAGATCTTTTAGACTGGATTGAATCTTTAAAAGATAAAGAAAATACTATGCTATTTGATAATGCAGCAAATATTTCTGGAGGACAACGTCAACGTTTGAGTATTGCTAGAGCTTTGTACCAAGATTCTGATTTATATATATTTGATGAGCCCAGTGCAAGCCTTGATGATGAGACAGCATATAAAGTTTATTCTTTTCTATCTGAACTTGATGCAAGTGTAATCTTTGTTTCTCACCGTCACTTAGAATATTTAGAAAATTCGTACATGCATCGATTAGATTTAAAGAGAACAAGGAGCTTGTATGAAAAAATATAAACTTGGTAATAAAAAACATTTGTTCTTTGTGATAATTATTAGTCTTATTAGCTCCTTGATTCTCATGATAAATTCTTTTGCTATCAAAAATATAACAGATGCAGCACTTGCTAGCGATTTGTCTAAAGTTATTTCAATTGTGAAAGTTTTATTGCTAGTTATGCTAATTAGATTTATCATTCGACTGTTAGCGATTAGAATCGAAGAATTATATATCAATGCAAGTTCTCAAGAATTAAAAAATGCTTATATCGATTGTTTATTAGATAAAAACTTACTAAGTATTAATAAAGTATCGGATGGTACTTATACATCACAACTTACGAATGATATGGATCGCTATCAAGAAATTTATTATAAAAATATTATTAAAGTAGTTTCTGTTCTAAGTCAAGTCGCAACTGGGATGTTGACATTATTGATTGTAGAAGCAAAATTACTCATTGCTTCATTTGTTATGATTTTAGTTTCTGTTTATATAGCAAAACAATCAAGTCAATCAGTAAAGTCTTTTGAAAAAAAGAAAACCCAATCATTAAATCTGTATACCTCTAAAATCCAAGAAACATTATCAGGTTTTTATGTTATTAAAGAGGGAGGCATGGAAGCTAAGCAAAAAGAGAAGTTTAGTGAAGTAGCGGCATTAGTTCAAGATGATAATCGTAAATTGGATTTGAAAACATCTAGAGTAGATGCATTAACATCATCAATTCATTTACTTTTTACAATGTCTCTATTCCTGCTAGGAGTACTTGCTGCCAAGTTTTATGGACTATCTGCAGGTACAGCAATGTTAATAGGTTTTGCATTTGCAGATACTACTTGGCCTATTCAACAATTAATTCCTTATCTCTCGCAAATGAACGGGATACAATCTGTTTTAGATTCATTTGATGAAGCGTTAAGTTCTGAAACATACAAAACACCAAATCAAATTTCTGGTATAGAAGAAATAGAGTATAAAAATGTAAGTTTGGGATATGATGAAATGGTCGTTTTAGATGAAATAAATTTTAAAATAAATGCGAATCAAAAAGTACTAATTCTAGGAAAGAGTGGATCAGGGAAAAGTACTTTATTGAAATCTATGCGAAGACAAATTAAAGAGATGTCTGGCGAAATTCTAGTAAATGGATTTAAACTAGAAAGCATTAATCCTTATGATTATTTTTCAGATTTCGCAGTTGTAGACCAAATAGGTTTTATCTTTAATGGAAGTCTTGAAGAAAATATTAGCCTAAATAGACCTAAAAAAGTTGATATCGGAGCTTTGTTGAATGAAGTAGGATTATCCGAGTTAAGCCCAGAAATGGAATTGTTGAATAATGGAGCTAATGTTTCAGGAGGTCAAAGGGCTAGGATAATGTTAGCGCGTGCTTTATACCTAGAAGCGTCTGTAATTGTTTGTGATGAGATATTAGCAAGTTTAGATCAAGAGGTTGCGCGAACTATTGAAAGAGATATATTAGAACAAGATACTTCAGTAATTAATGTGAGTCATATATATTTCCCGGAAAATTATCATTTATATGATATTGTACTACAAGTTAAAGATGGAAAAGTCATAAAGCTTTCTTAATTTTCTTTGCAACTAATAAGTGCGTTACAAAAACAAAGAATTGTGGAATGATA